>JBBRDL010000012.1:0-45623 GCA_038203965.1 Chitinophagales bacterium
TTTGGAACTAGACGGAGTATTGCTATCATTATACCTTACCTGGCGATGCTGTTTAGTGATATGATCCTCAATAATTTGATCTATGCCCATAAGTATCCTGATGACTACAATAATTTCATATTCCTGTATCGCGGGGCTTTATGGAGTTACGCAGCCTTTGGTATTATTGTCATCTTTGGGTATACCCTATTTCGCAATGGAGTTGGTCTTTCAAAAGTAATATTCGGAGCTCTTGGCTCTTCGGCCATTTTTTTTCTACTTTCCAATTTTGGCGTATGGGCTTCTACCGGCGTATATCCGGTCAATCTTGGCGGCCTTCTGGCGTGTTTCACAGCTGGATTGCCATTTCTTCTCAATCAGGTCTTTGGTGACCTCTTCTACAGCCTCTCCCTTTTTGGTGTTGCCTTGCATGTTTTCATGCTTAAACCACAACGACATTTAGCCTAGTTTTTAGTTTTTAGTTTTTAGTTAATAGTTCACAGTCAGCAGTCTACTGTCGGGGGCCGGATGCAATCCACCCCTGACTAACGAAAAAATGCTGTTGGATGGACCGATACGGCTAAGGGAAGCGAAAAGAACGACATATCCGAAGCATCATTCTTGGTTGCTGAGGAGGCCGAAGTATCACTTTTGTTTGCTGAGCGTAATCTAAACATCACTTTTTACTTTTCTAGGTATCCACTTGACTTCCTCAATTCCTTCGCGAGCTCCAAGCCACCTGGCCAGAACAAAGAAGAAATCGGAAAGCCTGTTGAGATAAAGGATGATGATTGGTTCGACTGCGGATGATTGTGACAGGGAAACACATCTTCTTTCCGCCCTTCGGCACACCGTGCGTGCCATGTGAGCTGCGCTGACAGATGGACTACCTCCAGGCATGATAAAATGTTTAAGCTCTGGCAGCGTTTCTTGCATCTTATCGATCGATTTTTCAATGAGCGTAATATCCTCTTCCACCAGATCGGGCGTAATCATATCCTTTGCAGGATCACTTGCCAGGTTTGATCCCAGTGTAAATAATCTTGACTGGATCGTCTGAAGGAGGTTGTCTATTTGTTTGTCGGGAATGGTAGACATCAGCCAGCCAATGACCGCATTGAGTTCATCTACGGTCCCATAAGCTTCAATCCTTATGTGATCTTTAGTCAGACGCGTGCCTCCGAAAAGCCCGGTGGTGCCATCATCTCCTGTCTTGGTATATATCTTAGTGGCCATGGATAAAATGCGTTAATCAGGCGTTACTTGCTGTCTCTGAAGAAGCTGTGATGTAATTGGCATTGATGGTATCAGATTCAATCAATCCATCACGAAGTTTTACAACACGATGCGCATACAGTGAAATGTCAAGTTCGTGCGTAACCAGAATAATCGTATTGCCGAGGGAATGTATTTTACCAAAAATCTCCATGATCTCACTGGATGTCTTGGTATCAAGGTTCCCTGTTGGTTCATCAGCCAGAATAATGGAAGGATTGTTGACCAGAGCCCTTGCTATGGCGACCCTCTGACGCTGTCCACCGGACAATTCATTCGGCTTGTGATACATCCGGTCAGCAAGTCCGACCTGCTCCAGAACGTTTTCAGCCACTTCGTCACGCCTAGAACGTCTCATCCCCGCATATACCAGCGGGAGAGCTACATTGTCTAGCGCTGATAGCCTGGGAAGCAGATTAAATGTCTGAAAAACAAATCCGATCTCCTTGTTCCTGACAGCTGCCAATTCGCCATCACTCATTTCGCTTACCAGCTGATTATTAAGGTAATACTCTCCTGATGAGGGTGTGTCAAGACATCCGAGAATATTCATCAGGGTACTTTTACCTGATCCGGATGGCCCCATCAAAGCAACATATTCATTCTTTTCGATGGCAAGTGACACCGATCTTAAGGCGTGCACTTTTTCAGTCCCCATGATGTATGTCCTGGAAAGCTCATTGACAGAAATGATTGGTTTGATCTCTTTCATGGCTTCAAAAGTATGGCTTTTCACCATTGACGATATTATTATTTGGATGATTCGATGTTTTCAATCGCTGAAGGTTTTTATTTTACGACCTTATACCTTCTTTTAGTATACCAACTGAGATGCAAAAACCAAAGTCCTTCATTAAACATGTAGCCGTGGCTGGTAATATCGGCGCAGGAAAGACGACTCTTTCCACCCGTCTGGCAAAACATTTTGGCTGGGAAGTGCATTATGAAGACACAACCAATAATCCATATCTCAGTGATTTCTACGATGATATGCACAGGTGGTCCTTTAACCTGCAGATTTATTTTCTTAATAGCCGGTACCAGCAAATCCTTCATATTCGAAATGGGGATAAAACGGTCATTCAGGACAGGACGATTTTCGAAGATGCTTACATTTTTGCACCCAATCTTCATGAAATGGGCTTGATGGGCCGGAGGGATTTTGAAAACTATTTTACCCTCTTTAAAAACATGAGTGCTCAGATATCCCCTCCCGATCTACTGATCTATCTGCAGGCAAGCATACCTACCCTTGTAAAACATATTCATAACAGGGGCAGGAGCTACGAAGGCAGTATGAGCCTTGACTACCTCAAGCGACTCAACCAGAAATACGATGAATGGATTGAAACCTACAATGAAGGACCTCTGCTGGTGATCAATGCAGATGATATCGATTTTGAAAAAAGCCCTGAAGACATGGGTAAGATCATCGAACTGGTAGATAGCCAGATCAATGGTTTATTCTGATCTGGTTCAGCTTTTCACCTTAGCAACGTCCGTCTGAGCGGTGCCAACAGGAATTTCTGTAGATTCTGTATCTGCTGTATTGGAAGAAGAAACGCTAGAAGCGTCTAAAGCCAGGCAACCGGCAAAAAATATTCCATGCAATAACACAGAAACAGCGATACCCATTACACTACTTGTTTTTTCACGATTTGAACTCATGTCAGATTAGTTTTTTATTGTTCAAGTAATTCTGGGTCATCTACAGGCTTTTTTTGTTTAGGTATGTGGGAGAAACGATCCGCTTAATACCGATATTGTCAGCCGTCTTCAAATTCAGGTCATGAGCCTGTATATGAACTCAAAATCATATTATAGAAAAAAATAATATCATAAACTGTGCCAGATTCGAATCAACAATACGCTAACCTGCTGAAATCCTGTCAGCAATACGATGCTACCCTGTTGGTGGTATCCAAAACCAGAACAAAGGCTGAGATGGAGGTACTCTATCAAATGGGGCAAAGAATTTTTGGGGAAAACCGTGTTCAGGAACTGTTTGATAAAGCATCCGTTATGGCCGGGAATATTGAATGGCATCTAATCGGTCATCTTCAAACCAACAAAGTCAGGGCTGTACTTCCCTTCGTGGCGTGTATCCAGTCTTTAGATCGTCTTGGGCTTTGGCAAAAAATTCAGGAGGAAGCGTTTAAGATTGATGAAAAAGTACCATGTCTTTTGCAAATTAAAATCGCCACCGAGGAAACAAAATTTGGTTGGGCATTTGGCGAGTTGGAAGAATTGCTGCAAAATCAGACGCATCTATTATTTCCAAATGTGCTGATCAGCGGAGTGATGGGCATGGCAAGTTTCTCCAGTGAAATGGACCAGGTCAGGAAAGAAATGAAACAGCTTAAAACTAATTTTGATCACCTTCAATCTTATTATTTCAAAAACGATCCTGCCTTTAACACGATTAGCATGGGGATGTCTGGTGACTACCAGATTGCGCTGGAAGAGGGAAGTACGATGATAAGAGTCGGAAGTCTGCTATTTCCCTCAGATAAATTATAAGGTTGACGCAGATATCCGTATTCTACTTTTCAGGCGCAGTCGGTGAGAGTTTTTCGGTATTATACCTTATGAGCACATCCCTGATGTTATTATACATAGGCATCTGAAGCGTTGGTATCTCGCGAGGATCAAACCATGCGGCATCCTGGATTCCTTCCTCCTTCTGAAGGACAAGTTGGTCAGGTGTCTGCGTCCGCATGAGGTACCATCGGGTTCGTTTAAGCGTCCGTTGTTTACTCATGAGATAGCAATGGTAACCATTGTCAAGTCGCTCTATAATCTGAAGATCATTGAGTCCGGTTTCTTCACGAACTTCCCTCACGGCCGTCTGGGCAAGTGTTTCTCCGGGATCCTGTTTCCCTTTTGGCAAATCCCAAACACCTCTTCTAAAAATAAGCAGGACTTTGCCAAAGGGATTGATGACCAGGCCCCCCCCTGCTTTTAAATAAAAATAAATCGATTTAAAATCTTTCCATAACTGCAGGACATTATCTGATTGAATGATAATGCCTTCATGATGTTTATTTTTCTCAAGGAGCTCAATGTAATTGAACAGCATCTTGGGCTTGCCTCGATAATTGGCATGTATCAGGGAACGTTCGAAAGCTGTTTCATCTTCCAGATCAGAGGTCTGTGTAAGAATCAATGGGCTCTCGTTAATGTATATTTTATACCTTTGCATCAACGCTATATAGTCACAAATGATTAACAATCAAATACTTGCATCCAAACTCCTCGAAACAGGTGCTGTCCGTATCCAACCGGAAAAGCCGTTTACCTGGGCTTCCGGATTGAAGTCACCCATTTATTGCGACAACAGGATATTACTTTCCTTTCCGGAAATAAGAACAGGTCTGATCGATTTCATGGTGAAGGTGATAAAAGATTTTGATTTGTTCGATACTGTTGCCGGCGTAGCTACTGCAGGTATCCCTGTCGGCGCCCTTTTGGCGGACAGATTAAAATTACCTTTTGCTTATGTCCGCGCGAAACCCAAAGAGCATGGGCGCCAAAACCTGATAGAAGGAAGGATTGAAAAAAATGCCAAGGTACTCGTCGTGGAGGATCTTATTTCAACGGGCATGAGCAGCCTTCAGGCAGTTGATGCTCTCCGGCAAATACCTTGTGAAGTAGTCGGCGTTATAGCCATCTTTCAATATGGAATACCAAAAGCTAAATATGCATTTGAAGATGCCAAATGTCCCTTTCTGACACTTACTGATTTTAAAACAGTGATTGAGGTTGCCGCTGAAAAAAATATTATTGAACCTTCTCACCTTAATTTGCTGAGCCAATGGTCTGCCAATCCCCAGGCATGGTCTGAAAACTATACCTTGACCCATTCATAAATATTGAAAAGTTGTGATTGATAAAAAATCTAAAAAATTTCTAAAGGAATATTTAGGCAATGCTAGTCCTGCCGGACATGAGACCAAAGGACAGGAAATATGGCTAGATTACATTTCTCCGTATGTAAATGAATGGCATACAGACGTTTATGGCACTGCGTATGCCATCATCAATCCCGGAAAGAAATACAGAGTAGTCATAGAGAGCCACGCAGATGAAATATCCTGGTATGTCAATTATATCTCCGACAAAGGGAACATTCATGTGATACGCAATGGCGGTTCGGATCAAACTATCGCCGCCAGTAGAAGAGTCAACATTCACACCCCTAAAGGTATTGTGCGTGGTGTATTTGGATGGCCGGCTATCCATGTACGAAAAGGCAAGGATGCAAATCTAGCACCCACACTTGAGAATATTTTCATCGACGTAGGCGCAAAGGATAAAAAGGAAGTGGAAGCTCTGGGCATCCATGTGGGGTGTGTGATCACCTATGATGACGGTTACGAAGAGATCAATAAAAACTGTTTTATAGGACGTGCATTAGATAATCGTTTAGGAGGATTTTGTATTGCTGAGGTTGCACGCAAACTGCATGAAGAAAAAATCAAACTCCCCTACTCCTTGTATGTAGTGAATTCTGTTCAGGAAGAGGTGGGATTGCATGGAGCCACCATGATTGCACAAACGATCAGGCCCGATGTGGCTATCGTCACTGACGTGACTCATGATACAAGCACCCCACTGATTGATGCCAAACAGGAAGGCGACATCAAGCTCGGTGCTGGCCCAACCCTCACCTATGCCCCATCCGTACATCGCAAATTACTTCAACTCATAGAAGAGACTGCGATCGCTAACAACATACCGTTTCAACGTGCAGCATCTTCCCGTAGCACAGGAACTGATACGGATGCCTTTGCCTATGCCAATGGTGGTATTCCTTCAGCACTGATCTCTATACCTCTGCGGTATATGCACACAACAGTTGAAATGGCCCATTATGATGATATCAATCACCTGATATCATTGATAACGGCATCCTTACGTCAGATAAAATCAGGCCATAACTTCAAATATTTTGATCGATAAGTTAATCAGGGACACGGCTAATCTCCTGGTCTATGGAGGCGTTTTCATAGGTCTCTGTGCTGCATGTATTACTGCCTTAACTTTTGAAATGGCAGGAAGGGCTTTGGAAAACCTTTCCTATTGTATACTTATTGGTACAGCAACAGCAGCATTATATAGTGTTCATAGGGTAATCAGTTTAACCAAAACAGCTCATTCCAATATACCACAACGATTTTTGATCATTCGCAAATACCTGTTTCATATTCGGGTATACGCAGTGCTCTGGATGCTAATTTCTGCCTGGCTTTTTATGACCATGTTTACTATTAGTTTCTTTCTCTGGTTATTGCCGGGAGGTATTATTGCATTCACTTATGTGGTACCCTTTCTTTCGGGAGGCCGTCGAATAAGAGACCTGGGTTGGGGGAAAATCCTAATGATTGGATGGTCGTGGGCCTGGCTGACTGCTTTTATTCCACTATATTTTTTTGGTAAGGCGTCCTTTCAAGCAGCCATCATGCATGGATTAGAGCGAATGCTGTTTATCATTCTGCTTACTATACCATTTGAGATCCGTGATCTGCACTTAGACCGCTCAGCGGGGCTTCTGACCATACCGGAAAAACTTGGGGTAAAAAAAACAAAAAAAATAGCTTTGGTCCTATGTTTCTTTATCGCACTGCTTGGTTTCATTCTTTCATTTCATTATTTCAATCCATCTTATGGCATCGCCGTTACTATAACTTCCTTATTACTCATACCCCTGATAAAATATAGCTATTCCACGGATGATGATTTTTACTTTGCCGGCCTGATAGATGGAATGATGATTGTCATGTTGTGGTTATATATGGGTTCTAGCCTTATTGTATAAACCGCATAATTGAACCAAGCCTTTATGATGGGCATCTATTCAGATAAATCGCAAAATAAAGTTCGTGCCCAAACAATTACTTTTGCCTAAACATATTTCCTCATGACCATACGCAGAAATTATACATCAGGTGCCAAATGGGAGTCCATCGTTGGTTACTCCCGGGCCGTCAGGATAGGCAATGTCATAGAGGTGGCAGGCACCTGCGCAGTAGATCAAGAAGGCAATCCAGTAGATGTTGGCGATCCTTACCTGCAGACCAAACGTATCCTGGAGATTATCAAAGAGGCCATCCAACAGCTGGGTGGGGAGCTGAATGATGTCATTCGTACGAGAATTTATGTAACGGACATAAGCCAATGGACTGAGGTGGGAAAGGCACATGGCGAGGTTTTTAATCAAATTCATCCAGCCTCCACTATGATAGAAGTGTCCAATCTTATTTCCACAGATTACCTGGTAGAAATAGAAGCAACAGCCATTCTTTCAGTCTGATTGTATGGCAACCTATAAAGTCAAGGAAATCTATTATACCCTTCAGGGAGAAGGCGCACATACCGGCAGGCCTGCTGTCTTCCTGAGATTTACAGGTTGTAATCTTTGGAGTGGACGTGAAGAGGACCGTGCAGATGCGATATGCCGCTTTTGCGACACTGATTTTATCGGCATGGATGGAACACTTGGCGGAAAATATAGTGCATTAGAACTTGCTTCAGTTGTGAACAATCATTGGCCCCGAGACCGAGACAATCGATATGTAGTTTGCACAGGTGGCGAACCCATGCTTCAATTAGACTTGGACCTCATTGATGCCTTCCATGAAAAAAAATTTGAAATAGGTGTTGAAACCAATGGAACCATAACACCGCCAAAAGGATTGGATTGGCTATGTGTAAGTCCTAAAGCGAACACAGAGGTAGTGATCAGAAAAGGAAACGAACTTAAACTGGTCGTAAGGCAAAAGGATATCGAACCTGCTATGTTTTCCCAATGGGAATTTGATCACTTTTTTCTTCAGCCTATGGATGGCCCTGACGTCCTTCCATACACCAAATGGGCTATGCAATACTGCCTTGAGCATCCTCAGTGGAAGCTGAGTATTCAGACCCATAAGCTTTTAGGCATCAGATAAGCAGAAGGAATGCCGAATAACGAATATCGGAGAAAGTAGTATGAGGTGATTTTAACAGAATGGCTATCTGATGACAGTGATATCTCCAACCTTTACTTTGGTTGCATCTGATTGATCCGTCCAGATCAGTTTATAGACATAGACCCCACTTTGGACTTTTTCTGATTTCGATGTTGCATCCCAGCGGAAAGGAGCATTACCATATTGCCCATAAATCAAACTTCCCCAACGGTCATAAATCTCAAGTGAGACCAAACGATCGACAGGCACATTAGTGATGATTTCAATCGCATCATTGACCTGATCATCATTAGGTGAGAAAATGTTAGGAATATAAAAAGTCTCCTTCTCCAACACCGTAATCAAAAGCTCATCTTCAAAAAAGCAACCGGCTGTATCTTGAACTATTGCTGAAACTAAAGTGGTGACTTCCGGAGCGAACCAAAAATCTTCAATTCCAAGTCCTGGAAATGACGGATTCCATTCAACACCTGCGATCACTATATCTTCCGCAATAGGTTGTATGCGGACACTATCTCCCTTTTGGATGACCACATCAAGACCTATATCAAGCGAACCAAAATCCTGGTTGACAATCGTCACAGAAACCTCAAGCGTACAACCAATGATATCCGTTATGGAAACGAAATGATTACCTAAACCAACATTCTGAATAACAAATGGAAGCTGAGTTACAGCATTGATAGGTCCGTTGTCCAATTGAATAGTGTATGGCGGCGTTCCTTCTATGATGGATTCAATAATAAGTTGTCCGTCTGTTTGACCAGGACACGATGGTGACACGGACTCAATGATGGCTCCTTCGGGGCCAATAAACTCAGCATTAAATGTGTCTCGTTGCTCACACCCGGCCATATCGCGAACTATCCAGATATAGCTGCCTTCTTCATAGAGCGGTAAGGTGGGCTGCATTTTGGTTCCATCAGGCGTAATCCACGTGGAAAAAGGCAATCCCTGGGCTCCAGTGACAATCGGAATTAAAACGAAGGTATCACCAGGACAAAAAGTGATGGTATCTGCGATATCTTCTGCAAACAACGTACAACTGCAATCAGGTGCTGCAACATCAAATACCCATAAGCACAAGCCTCCACCAAATGTGGCAAGGATCTGGACATCCTGATCTACAGGAATAGATTCAATGATATATGAACCGATGCCCACCATAGTTACATCGCCAATGTCAGCGGTTAAAAAATCTGCTTCGGTCTCAATGACTACCTCATAAAACAACTGGGCATCATCGCAGATCACATCCTGCACATTAAAAAATGGTGGTGCGTCAACAACTAAAGTAAGATTTGCGGAAGCTGGACAATCCGGAATAGAGTCTATCAGTGTATATACAAGGGTATATGTTCCTCCTGCTGCATCAGTTGTGCTGATGACTGTCCCCATGATAACAGGCCAAGTCCCTGAAGGCCCAATCGCAATAAGCCAATTACCAGGAGCTACATTGATTAACTGGTCATTGAGATCTAAGGAAGTGCCCTGGCAAAGACTAAGTATGTCTGAGGAAATAACTAATGGCGGACAACCACAATCTTCAACCAATACCGTGAACGTATACATGCTATCGGTACAAGGTGCCAGTGCTGTTTGAGTTGTATAGACCAAGCGGTAACTCCCTGGATCGACCCCATCAAAATCAACTTGCGCAGGATTGCTGAGGTCCACCATTGCACCATCGATATCAATCCAAAACCCAGTGCCATCACCCTCCATAATAAATGAGAAGAGGTTAATGACTGAACCACTATCTGGATGACTACATAAGGTATCTGTAAGCGTGCTGAATGTAGTAAAAGGAGGTGTCACGAGAAAGAGTAAAATAGTATCCTCCGGCACATTACAGAAACCAAACGTGTCAACTGAAGTAGCAATCAGATTGATCTGAGCAGATGCAATATCTAAAATCGAAGGGGTATAAACAGGGTTTAAACCAGAAAGATCACTATAGGAACCAAGACCTGATGTTGTCCAAAGAACACCTGTAGCCGACCCACCAATAAGGGCAATTAACTGAACTTCATTTTGTCCACATGTACTGGTATCTCCTGAAATACTAAGTGTAGGTTGCTCCTGAATAAAAATTTCAATTTCTGCACTGTCAGGACAACCAACGATCGGAGCAGCGTCAAAAGTAAATCGCAAATTGTACATCCCGGGATCACAACCATTGATAATAAAAGTTGATCCTGAAAGGGTACCTGGATTTACGCCTGGTGGTGTGTTGATAATCGACCAGCTTCCAGGAGCACCAGCCATGACAAAGGCATCAAGTGGCAGGCCATTTTGGCTATTGCAAATACCTCCTGGCAAGTTTTGTATCATGAGTAGCGGGCAGATACAATCCTCCACTGAAACAATAATATCATACGTGGCTTCTGCGCATGGAGACATGGCAGAATTCGTTTGATATTGAAAGAGATAATAACCTTCAGCGATTGCATTAAAATCCACAGAAGAAGGATTGGAAAAATCAACCGGAACTCCTGAAGGATTGGTCCATGTACCTGCTGCATCCCCACTCATGATAAGTGAGAAAAAATCCACTACCGAACCATTAGCCGTTGAATTGCAAATCGCCAGCGTATCATTGTCAAAAACAGCGAAAGGTACTTCGTTTATGAAAAGGGTTACTGTATCGCTTTGATTACCACATACAGGATCAAGTACGTGAAGGACTAAGAATAATCCTGCTGAAATAGAATCCAAAGGACCCGGTGTGTATAGCGTATTGAGCGAAGAATTATCCGCAAATGTACCATCCCCTAATGTCTCCCAAATTATTTGAACTGGAGCTGCAGGCGTTATCTCGCCTGCCATCAGGACAGATTGTGGTCCGCAAAAAGCCATATCCGCTCCAGCATCAGGCTCAATCAATTCTTGAACCACAATCTCTTCATTAGATGAGGGTGGACACCCTGGCTCAGGTGCACCAAGTGTGTACGTTACTTGATATACTCCTGGATCAGACAGATTGGTAGTGAAAATATTTCCTGTCAATGCAGCAGGATTTAGACCAGGTGGCACACCAGTAATTGACCAAATTCCTGGACCACCATCGATCAACATTGTTGACAGATCAAAAATATCACTAAGTGCACATAATGGAGTCAAAGTAGGACTGGTCTCAAATGGATCGCAATCGCAAAAATTGATATTGATTGGAAGATTATAGGTTGTCTGACCACATTGCGGGAAACCACTTGTGATGGTCACAGAAACAATGGCAAACTGATTATCAATATCCTGAGGACCTGGTGTATAATTGACTTCTGTATCATTGATCAAAATCAGGGTGCCGTCACCGCTTGTAGACCAGTTGATCGAAGTAAAATTTCCATTGACGACAATATGGATAGTCACACTATCATCAGTACATACTTCAATATTCGTAGGCAAATCAACATCAGGGGCATTGACGAAGGTTACTTGTATTGGGGCATCTGGCGCCGTGCATGGACCATTGTTATCCATGTTCCAGAATAATATAACATCACCGCTTGCCAAATCAAAATTGCCAGGCGTATAAAAAGTTGATTCTGATGTCTCGTCATCAAAATCACCGTCACCACTGGTACTCCAGAATCCTGTCGCAGGTGGACCGGTAATAAGAGCCAAAACATTTACAACGTCAGTATTACAAATGGTCTGGGATGGTCCCACGTCAACAGTCCATGAAGGTTCGATCGTAAGCAACATGGTGGAGGATGCAGGAACACATACCCCATTTGGATCCTGGGAAGTCAGTGTCAGTATAACTGATCCATTGGCGATATCTGATGACCCCGGTGTATAAACAGCAATGAGAGATGCTGGATTATCAAATGTCCCATCACCACTTGTTGTCCATATTGATGTTGTGGCTGAGCCACCAATACTCCCATCAAGCATGATCAATTCATCAGCGCAGATTATTTCGTCATTGCCTGCATTAGCGGAGGGCGTACCAATGAAATTGAGTGAAATAGAAGATGGACTGACAGTGACTGGACATCCGGAAGCACTGGTCAATGAAACGATTTCAACCGTTGCTGTAATTCCAATTGCCAGTATTGGAACATTGAGTATACCAGAGGCCGGGTCGAAAGATGGGAAGAACCCTTCAAGACAAACAAAAATGGATTGCCCGTTGCTAATTTCAAGATCCTCTATCTCGAATGGTGGAAAAACAGAAGCTGATATGACAATGTCAGCTAAAAACGGAACATCGTCACCAATAATATTAAATGTTATTTCTGTTGGATTGTCCGGACAATTTCCTTCGCAGACATCACCGCCACCTGACAAATTTAATTCAGGGCAACTTATTTCCAAACCAAAGAATTCAGAAAAAATATCCGGACATGCCCCCGAAGGAGGTGGACTTAGGATGCCTGTGATCCAAAAATCTCCTCCACCCTGGTTCTGACAAAAGTTTGTAGGTACGGTCCAAATGAAGTCTTCAACAATGACAGCACCCGGCATAAAAGGATCTGGCAACACAGGTACAGATCCTATTAATGCTCCTTCCCCGATATAAGGGTTGTATGTGCCGATCGAACCAATATACCACTCTACAATACTGCCAGGGGCAATATTAAGGGCTGTGATCGAAAGCGTAACCGATGAGCCTTCACAGAGTGTTACGGTGTTTCCGGTAATAGAGGAAGTAGGGAATTGAGGACATTGAGCACTTGCAAAGTAAAAGACCATGCAAAAAGCAAAACAAATCAACAGTTTAAAACTCGCCCTTCTATTTATCATATATCAGGCTAAGGTAAGTATACTCCAGAGGTTTATCTAACGATATTCAAGGACCTTTTTTTATCAACCCTTCATTGATCGTGGGAATGGGTTGCCAGCGGTTATTCAGTCCGCAACTCATAGATCATCGGTCCGATAGATCGCCCACCCTTCTCATCCGGGATTGGATCACCAATCCTATAAAATTCTAAAGCCTTTTTCCCATCCACATTTTTAAAGGCAAAAAATTCCTTTTTACCTGTATCGTCAACAAGACCAATGATCCGGGAAGCGGTTTCAGTGATTTCAAGACAATCACCAGCATAACACAAGGAATAGCCAAGAAAAGGTTTCAGTCCATTCAATTGCCCATTTGGCATAATAGTGACTATATGTGGAGATAGATTTCCTTCAACAAATAAAGCATATTCGCCGGTCACCAGACAATCTTTTAAAAAATACTCAAACCGCATATCCACACCATCATCTCCCTTAACCCTTTTAAAGGATGAAAAAGAACTCAGTTTAGTCCATGCTGTATCGATGAGTTGTAAGGATGAGTCAGCGCCTATTGTAAAATACATATCTCCAAACAAGGAAGCTCCTTTAATTTTATACATGCAGTCTTTCCCTTCTTTCACATAGGGGAGACTGAATTTTTCAAATCCATTGTCAATATCCACACTATCCTTTCCTCTGAAATTAATTTCAAAACAAAAATGTGGAATATCTGAAGGCATGAAAGCAGGGCATTGATCTAGAACGGTCGTATTAATAAATCTTCCGGAAGGAGGATTACATCTTTCAGCACTTCCGGGAGTATTACATGACACTGCACCAATAAAAAGGATACAAATTGGAATCAATATTCTATACATCATATGGTTTTCTTTACAAAAGTCTGATTTTAATTTTTGTTTGTTTTCATTGCCCTGATTTCCTCTTTCGAATAAACATTACCCAATTTTTTAACCAAAGAAACGATCATAATGGCTATAATGGCACCCAGAAATGCAAGGAATACATCCTTTTGGGCATCCCAGATGTCCCCTTGGGTACCAAGATAGGCATCACCCTGTTCCTGAAAAAAAACGTCCGCCACCCCCCACTCTATCAATTCATAAAAAGCTCCTATGGATAAAGCTAATTCAATAGGCAAAGCCCATGAAACCCACTGGGGAAGCCTGAACCATTTGAGAAACATCTCCCTCATCGGATAGGCCATGAGAAACCCAAAACCAAAATGAACTATCCTGTCATAATGATTCCTGGACCAATTGAATTGATCCTGCAACCAAAAACCAAATGGATTTTCAGCATATGTATATTTCGAACCATACACGTGAAGGCATAAATAAACACAAAGCAGGAGGTAACTCAGGTCGCTAAACTGGAATCGCCGGTAGCTTATCATCAACACTGGTAAAAAAATAAAAACAAGCAGGTTTTCAAGCAACCAATTTGCCATATCTGTATTCCCCAGGAAAGAATTTGCCCAGATAATGAGAAACACAAGTACGAAACTAATTAACCAATAATTGGATCGAAATGGAACCCTATACGTCGAAATGGCTATTGAAAAAGACATAGTGGACAAGGACAGTTGGTTGGCTGACAATGTTACGCAAAATTATTGGATGGGCAATGCTGGCTTAAAAGAAGCAATATGACCTATTGCTCCTTGCACGCTCCCTGCGTATAAGCCTTTATTCCGGCACATTCGGCAACACAACTATTACTGTATGTTTTGTTATTGCACCCGCAAACAGGATCATATTGCATAGTACATGCACAATCGGCTACAGGACGCTCTATGCACTTTTTAGAGGTGCAACTTAGGATAAAAGCAAATGCTAAAATAAGGATAGGCAATAAAGAATTGGTCAGTCTTGATTTCATGATAATGGGTTAACTTATTATTTGTAAAGATAAAAGGTAACCCATTACATTGTATAGTCTAAAACGCGAGAAACAGACTAATCAGAATTTTTCTTCCCACCAGTATTTAACATTATGCCCGACAAGGTACATCGCTGGTAAAATGACAAGAGTGATGAAGGTTGCAAATCCAAGCCCGAAAATGATGGTCCAGGACAATGGCCCCCAAAAAGCAACACTATCGCCTCCCAGAAATATTTTTGGATCACCTGTTGAAAGCAAACTTGCAAAGTCAATGTTGAATCCAATAGCCAACGGCATTAATCCAAGGATAGCTGCTGTTGCCGTTAGTATAACCGGGGTCATTCGTATCCGGCCTGCCTCAATAATAGCCTGTTTGACCTCGAAACCGTCATGCCTAAGTTTGTCGGTAAACTCTACCAACAAGATTCCATTACGCACCACAATACCCGCCAAAGCTACGATCCCCACGCCCATCATAATCACTACAAAATCCATATTGAAAATAGCCATGCCGAGTAAAACACCGATGACTGAAAAAACGACTTCGGTCATGATAATGAGGGTCTTACCGATAGAATTAAACTGGGCCACAAGAATCAGCAGAATGATAAAAATAGATATGACTAGTGACCGGCCAAGGAAGTTGATTGCATCAAGCATCTCGGCATCTTCTCCTGCGAAACCAATGGTGACACCTTCCTGTTGTGGTATCTGTGCAATAGCGTCTTTGACGGCATTGACTACCTGAGTCTGTTTAGGTTGAAACGCTGCAGTAATGTTAGAGGATATTGTAACAATACGCTCAAGATCCTTCCTCCTGACACCACCAAATGTGTTGGTGTATTTAATATCTGCCAAAGATCCCATAGGAATAGAGCGCAACACGCCGCCCATGTTCATATCTCTGAACGTAATGTTGAGATTCTCTACAGCATTGATATTCGTACGTTGGTCTTCTTTGAGACGGATCATCACCGGAATCTCATCTTCTCCATCTCTGAATTTGGTAGCTTCCTTGCCCAGGATGGCTGTTCTGAATTCAGATCCGATCTGAAGGGTACTGACGCCTTCTCGGTTGGCACGATCCCGATCGATCTCGATACTGATTTCAGGCTTGCTTACGATCATATCGCTACGGAGTTCTTCAACGCCAGGAATATCAAGTGAATCAAGGTAATGATGTACAAATCTGGAAGCTGCTATCAACTGTCCAAAATCATCTCCGATAATTTCAACAGAAATTGGTTTAGGTGTAGGCGGACCACCTTGCTCCTGGTCCACTACGATTTCAGCACCGGGAATAATATCCTTAGTGGCATTACGGATTTTGTCCATGTAATCTTTTGTGTTGACCCCATTCCGTTTACTGAATTCAACAAAAGCCACTCCAACTTTTCCTTTATTGGAAGTTGCAGCTCGGTCAAATTGGTCCTCAGAAGCACCAAGGGCTACATTGGTAATCACAGACTCTACAATCGGATTATCAGTTCCGAGCGTCTCAATGACCTTTGATTCCATTACACTGGTCAGCGAATCCGTCACATTGACATCGGTTCCTACAGGCAAAGTAAGGTAGACATAGATAAAATTCGGATCAGCTTTCGGAAAAAGTACAATATTAGATTGCCTTGTCATGGTGATCCCGCAAGAGGCAAACAGAAGTATGGTCATACCAAAAAGAAGTTTCCAGGGATGACGTAATGCCCAGGTAAGAAATCCTGCATACCTGGCTTGTATACCTGGCCAGCCTTTCTGCTGAAACCATTTTACACCTTTCGATAAAACATATTTATATAAGAATGCAAATACGATACAGACCAAAACAAAATTACCCATGCCAATATTACCAGACATATAAAAGGCAACAGTGGTCAGCACCAATAATGAATATCCAAAAATCCTCCTTCTTTTTTGTTTTACCGGATCAATTACTTTCCCCTCTCTTACAGGATCGCCCATAAACCAAACTGCAAAAACGGGGTTGATCACATATGCTACAAGCAGTGATGCGGTAAGCGTAATGATAATTGTAACAGGCAGATAATGCATAAACTTACCAAAAATTCCTCCCCAGAAAACCAACGGAAAGAATGGGGCTAGCGTTGTAGCCGTACCTGACAATACGGGTAAAAAAACCTCACCCGCAGCTTTTTTAGCCGCTTGCACAATAGTGAGTTTTGGTTCATCTTGATATATCCGGTGTGTATTTTCCATGACGACAATGGCATCATCTACGACAATGCCTAAAGCAAGCAAAAAGGCAAACAAGACAATAAAATTCAATGTAAAACCTAAAGCAGGTAAAATCATAAATGCAATACACATGGACAAGGGCACTGACATCGCCACGAAAATGGCATCTGTGACTCCCATAAAAAACATTAGAATCAATGTGACCAGGATAAAGCCAATGATGATTGTATTGATAAGGTCATGCAAAGTCACACGTGTGGCTCGACTTTGATCTCCGGTAATGGTCACCTCTAGATTTTCCGGAAATTCATTTGCCTTAAGTTCATCTACAATCACTTTAATCTTGTCAGAAGCTTCAATCAGGTTTTCTCCCGTGCGTTTGATCACGTTAAGTGAAATGACATTCCTTGTATTGAGTCGACTGAAACTCTCCTGTTCTTCATGACCCATCTTGACTTCAGCAAAATCCTTAAGAAACATGACAGCTCCGGATTGTGATGAAATAACAAGATTTTTTATTTCTTCAACACTTTTAAAATCACCCCTGATAGATACGGATCTGGTCATCCCGCCTATATCCACATTACCGGCTGATATTGTGGCATTTTCATACGCAAGTGCAGTTTCAATATCCCTGAAGGTGAGTGCTGCAGCTGCCAACTTGTACTTATCTACATTGATCTGCACTTCTTTCTCAAGTGCACCGATCATGTCTACGCGCGTAATTTCCCTCATCTCTTCAATCCTATCCTGCACTTTGTCCGCGAAATCTTTTAACCGGTCCAGGCTATAATCACCTGCTATATTGACATTCATGATTGGAATCTCCGATATATCAAATTCAGTGATGGTAGGATCATCAAGCAAATCAGATGGAAGGTCCCGCTTAGCTTTATCCACACCATCTTTTACTTTCTGCTTACAGACTGCGACATCAAGGTCTGTATTGAACTCCACGATGATGTTGGAAAAATCTTGAACGGATGAGGATGTTATTTTTTTAACCCCACTTAAGCCCTTTAGCTCCTTTTCAATGGGCTTGGTGACCAGTTGCTCCATATCGGAAGGGGAAGCACCGGGATATATGGTTGTCACAAAAATCTGTGGCACGGTTACATCAGGAAACTGTTCCTTGGGTATAGCCAGGTAAGACATGATACCGGCGAGCGTAATCAAAACCGTAATGATAAAAATACTTGTACGGTTATCTATAGACCAGGAGGTTAATTTAAACTCTTTCATAGCAGACAAATAGCTTTAATAAAAGCTTGATTGAAGATTCAATTGTTGGAGATCAAAATGATATGACTCGAGAATTAAAAAATGACCGTCTCTCCGGTATTTACATCCTGGTATCCTGTCGATACAAGGATGTCGCCTTCCTTCAGACCACTAAGGATTTCAACATATCCATTGTAGTTCTGGCCTTGCTGAACAATTGCCTTTTTTACCACTGCCTCCTGCGCATTACCCGTCTTTTCAGCAATCAATACATAATCACCATCTTCTCCAGTCTGTATATAATTAACAGGAATGGAGATTGCTTTTGCACTTTGATAATCAACGATCTTCATGACAGCGATCTGGTTTGCTCTGTAATCTCCCCCTTTAAGGTCACATTCGATTAAGAATGTCCGGTTGACAGGATTAATACTTTTGCTCACATAACTTACGCGTGTCGTGATTTCTTTGTCCAGATCAGGAAAATAGATCTGTACCTCATCACCTTTATTTACTTTAGCGGCATAGGCTTCTGTAACGGCACCAATGATCTTGAGATCATTTAGATTAAGGATATTGCACAATGGTATTCCTGGAGCGATAGCTTGTCCTTGCTTCAGCATCACCATATCTACTGTGCCAGAGGTAGGCGCATAGATTTTAGTCATGGCCATATTCTCTTTGAGCGTAGCAATCGCGCGCTCCGTGGATTCCATATTGTTTTTTGCCTGGATGTACTGTACTTCAGAACCTATGTTTTGATCCCAAAGCGATTTTTGCCTGTTGTATAAATCCGTGGCCACGGCCAACTGCCCTTCCACTTCAGCAAGATTTTTACGGAGAACAGCATCTTCAATTTCAGCCAGCAATTGGCCTTTCTTAACGAAATCACCGTTATCGACATACACTCTTTTAAGTGCACCAGGGATTTTGGAGGTAGCTGCAACACTTTCTGAAGCATCAACTCTGCCCTGCAGATCAATAAAATGTTTGAAAGGTGCTGTTTTTAATTCCTGTAAGCCTATCTTTCTTAGTTTCTTTTCAATTAGGCCTTGCTCGAGCAGTTGTTTCTCCAGTGCCGCTATCTGAGCGTCAATGGCTGATTTCTGTTCTTTTAAAACTGTCAGTTGGGCCAGCGGGTCATCAGCGCCTGATTTTGAACCACAAGCTGTAAAAATCAGAACCAGCAATACTCCGGTTATATAATATAAGCCGCTAAATTTTTTCATTGGTATTATAGTCTGTTTAGTTATTTCAAATGATGTGTAACGCGTAGTTTTAATTTTTTCCGAGGGCTTGTTTGAAGGCTACCAGTGATTTCAGAAAATCAAATCGGGCATTGACCAGATCTGCTTGTGAACGGTAAAGACCAGCCTGAGCTTGTGTCACTTCAAAACTGGAACCAACGCCTTGCTTGAATTTAGTTTCTGATGTTTCAAAAATGCGCTCGGCAAGCCTGAGGTTTCTTTCCTGATCTTCCATTTTTTGTTTGGTGCTGAAATAATCCTTCCGAGCGGTTTCAATCTGTAGATCATACCCCATGCTCAGCATCCTTCTCTGCTCATCCACTTTTAAACCCTGAATCACCGAACGCTCCTCCTTTGCTTTATAAAAACCACCATCATAGATAGGCATCGTGAGTCTGACGCCCATAATTGACGAGGGTATCCAATATAGTTGTTCGTTCCCCTGGAATCCTGGGTCATATGAAGCAAAAAATGACATCACCGGCCACCAATCCTTGCGGAATGCATCGGTCTGGATGTCATTTAACTCCTTAGCTTTCAACGTGGACACATAGTCCGGCCGGTTCATATAACTAAGCTTTTCAGTCGGATCAATATCTCCGTAGATAGCGAGTAATTTGTCAACATCATCAGTGAGCGTGATCTGCTGATCGTTTGGCATATTCAAATTAAACTTAAGCACATCATTGAGTTTCTCGCGCTGCCGGACCAGGCCTTCCAGATCTGTTTTGAATCCGGAAAGCGCATACTCAAGCCGATCCACATCAAGTTGCTCCACAAAGCCTGCCTGATAATTCGCCTTCGTTTCAAACACAAGTTTTTCCTGGCTCTCAATATTCTTTTCAAGTATGGTAGCAGCTTCAGAGACCACCAGGGCAGGAATGTAAGCATCTGTAACTTTGTTCCTTAACTTTTCTACCGAACTTTGGAACTGGATCACGGAGTAATCCTTATACATTTTGGCAGCTTTAATGGTTGCCACATATTTATTATCAAAAAGGAGCTGGTTAAAAGTTATCGAAGCACCGAAATCATTCTTCAAGGCAAATGTTAAATCCTGTCCTGGTTCTCCAAAACCTAAAGCCTCAGCAGGTATTGAAGGCTGTTGAATAAACCGATTGGCGTGTAACGCCAGGCCTAATTGCGGAAAGGCAACAGACCTGTTCTCCTTGATTTGCCATTCTGCATCCTTCATATTGAGCTCAGCAATCCGGATATCGGAATGGTTTGCAAGCGCATATTCAAGACAATCTGCCAAGCTCATATTGTCCTGGCTTCTCAATACCAGGATGGAAGATAAAGAAATGAGAATCAGTGTGATTCTTCTGTACATATCAGGAAAATTTCTGTTGTAAGTAGGTAAGTCCTTTCGGTGAAACAATACCATGCAGGTAATGGAGCATATATTCATTAAACAGTACTACCCTCTCGGTATTACCGTCTGGAAACAAAGTAGGATCAAACATGTTGAAAGCAGTGGCGAGGTGAAGTTTAGCGATCATATCGATATCAAAATCTTCGCGGTACAAGCCTTCTTTCCTTCCTCTTTGAAGGTTTTCTCTGATGACTTGATAGACAAAGTCATAGTGAAAGTTCTGAATCAGTTCCCAGGCCGGACGATGGTATTTCTGGAGATCATTGATGATATTGGTCTTCATCTGGGCCATTTCCTGGGAATTGGAGTCCATAATGATGAATATCTCTTCCAAAGCATTGGGAGCCGTGGCCGAAAGCCCGATACACTGTGATTTTTCTCTCGAAATATGCTGCTCTAACACCTTGATGACCAGATCATCTTTGCTCTCCACCATCTGGTATAGGGTCTTTTTAGAAATACCCAACTCAGCGGCCACATCATCCATAGTAATACTCTTGATGCCAAAGCGCATAAAGAGCTTTTCTACCCTTTCAATCCAGTTAACTTCTTGTGATGTGTTTGCCATGAATAATGGTGTAAACATAAGAAACTTTTTTTGGTTCAAAAGTTTTTAAAGTTTCTCTATAAATCGCCATTTATCCTCGACTGAGCAATACTTATGGTCTACCTATGGCCCTAAATGTCCTAGCTTCCTTCGCTGCGCCTTCTTTTCAGACTGGGCTTTTTTCTCCAAAAGGCGCTCCTCAATGGATTGTTTGGTGGGTTTCGTTCTGATCCGTTTGACTTTTGGAATTAATGCTTTGAGAAGCAAGGATTCCAATCTGTCAAGTGTATGTTCCTTATTGGCCAATTGGGATCTTGCCTTCTGAGAAGTGACGGCTAGAATTCCTTCATCGGTGATTCTTGACCGTAAATGTTCATGAATGAGATTCTTCTCCTCATCCGAAAGCCCTTTAGAGGCAGTTATATCAAAGAGTGCCTCCACTTTAGTCTCCGTCTTATTAACATGCTGGCCGCCGGCACCAGAACTACGGCTGGTTCTGAAGGATAATTCACTTACGATGATATTCCAATCCATCGATGCAGTTAGGCTTATAAGAAAACGTTGAATACAGTTATACGCTCGGTGTCAAAACCTGACAAAAGTAACCCTTATACCTTTACCTGCCTATCAAACGGCAGTTCTCCAATCAACTCAATTAACAGAAGCATATTGAATTTTTTGTGATTTACCGCCCGGAAATGAAAAATATTTTGCAGAAAGAACATGCTGTATAAATCGTTTACTATATTCACACCATAACAAAAGACAGATGGTAGTGCAGGAATAAGTTTTCAAACAAAACAACTTTACCATGAGTAGTATACAATGGACCGATGTACTTTTCTATCCACAAATAAATGGAAATAAGGAGCATCATACTATTCTGATGGGTTCTTTTTCAATCAAAAAACCGTTAAAGGACTTGTAGCCCATGGGAAGTACTATTACCATTCGACGAGGTTACGATATTAAGCTAAAGGGGGAACCAGAAAAGGTAATTGCCGAATTAAACTATCCGGATATCGTTGCCTGTGTGCCTGCTGATTACCGCGAAGTAAAACCAAAATTAAAGATATCACCAGGAGATACGGTTCAGGCCGGACAATGTCTTTTTACAGATAAACTCCGGCCTGAACTCAGGTTTACTTCGCCCGTCAGCGGCGAGATTGCTGAGATTGTCCTGGCTGAAAAACGTCGAATCCGTGAAATCAGGATACTGGCTGACAAGAATAATATTCACTATGTTGAATTTCCAAAAAATGATCTGGCAACTCTCTCCCGACAAGATCTGATCCACCGTTTGCTTGAAAGTGGATGTTGGAATTATATCCGTCAACGCCCCTACTCCCTCATTGCCAATCCTGAGGCCGCCCCGAAAGCACTTTTTATATCTTGTTTTGATTCATCCCCACTCAGTCCTGACCTTGAATTTATCATCAGCCAGGAGAAAGAAAATTTTGAAACAGGATTGAAAGCCTTAGTTCAATTAGCTAATGGAAATGTGCATTTGGGACTGCCACAAAAAGGAAATGGGATTCCTTCATACTGTCCAGATCACCTGATTCCTGAAAAAAATATTCATTACTTTAAAGGGCCTCATCCCTCCGGTAATGTGGGTGTACATATACACCACATAGCTCCTCTTCAAAAGGATGAAATCGTTTGGTATGTCCATCCACAGGATGTGATCATCATCGGTAGATTGTTCAGCGAAGGCCGTTATAGAGCCGATCGTGTTGTTGCGCTCACCGGAAGCAGTCTAACGAAACCCCAATATATAAGAGTTTTGACAGGTCAACCAATAATGAACATTCTTGCTGATAACCTGGCTGAAGGAGATCATCGGATCATTCAAGGCAATGTCTTACATGGCGCTCAAACGCTTCAGGAAGATTACCTTTCATTTTATACGAATCATATCACCGTGATTCCTGAAGGCAAAGAGCCTGCGTTTTTGGGTTGGTTACTACCCGGCCTTAAAAAGCTGAGCCTCTCTCGTAGTTATCTATCCTGGTTGATGCCGAAACGGAAATATACGCTTGACACCA
The DNA here is from genome assembly GCA_038203965.1 of Chitinophagales bacterium. Lineage (GTDB taxonomy): Bacteria > Bacteroidota > Bacteroidia > Chitinophagales > Saprospiraceae > Opimibacter. The sequence continues at coordinate 23,490 of JBBRDL010000012.1, forward strand.
ACAAGCACGGAGAAGAAAGGGCTTTTGTAATGACCGGCCAGTACGACAAAGTTTTGCCCATGAATATCTATCCTGTATTTCTACTGAAAGCCATTTTGGCAAAGGATATTGAAAAGATGGAAGCACTTGGGATTTATGAAGTAGCTGAAGAAGATTTCGCATTATGTGAGTTTGTCTGCACGTCCAAAATTGAAGTACAAAAGATTATAGGGGAAGGACTTGAACTCATGCGTGCAGAAGAATAAAACAAGGCTTCCGAGTGAATTGGAAATATCCGCCTCCATTCGGTAGTTAGGCAGTATACATTTAAACTGATTCAACACATCATTAGTGAAACCTTTACTCCGACTCGTAGATAAGTTTAAGCCGCACTTTGCTAAAGGAGCTAAGTATGGTAAATTTCATCCAGCGTTTGAAGCATTAGAAACATTCCTTTTTACGCCTGGTGATACCACGGCAAATGGTGTGCATGTGCGTGATGCGATGGATTTGAAACGAACGATGATGACCGTGATCATTGCCATTTTACCCACGTTGTTTTTTGGTATATGGAATGTCGGTTATCAGCATTATCTCGCCTATAGTATGGAAATGTCTCATATGGACTATATTCTTTTTGGTCTTCAGAAAGTATTGCCGATCGTTATCGTTTCGTATGCTGTAGGACTTGGCGTTGAGTTTGTTTTTGCTGTGGCGAAGGGACATTCGATCAGCGAAGGATATTTGGTCACAGGCCTACTTATACCGCTCATACTTCCAGTGACGATTCCCTTGTGGATGGTCGCTATTTCTGCCATATTTTGTACTTTATTAGGAAAAGAGATTTTCGGTGGGACAGGAATGAATTTTATGAATCCGGCATTACTTGCCCGCGTCTTCCTGTTCTTTGCTTTTCCCGCATTTATGAGCGGGGATATCTGGACTGACCTGTCCCCTGAAGTTGGTCATGCCATAGTGGATGCATACTCTGGTGCGACAAATCTTGTCACATTTGATACAGATTATACACAACTCCAGACTGCCGCTGATATGTTCTGGGGATTTGAGCAAGGCAGTATAGGCGAAACGAGTGTGTTTGCATGTCTCATAGGGGCATTGATCCTGATCGTCTCCGGTGTAGGAAGCTGGCAGATTATACTTTCTGTTTTTATCGGCGCTGGCCTTACGGGTCTATTTTTCAACAGTGTTGCACCCGCTGATATCCCCACCCATGCGATGCATACCCCTTTCTACTTTCATTGGTTGATGGGCGGTTTCGCGTTTGGTGCTGTCTACATGGCAACAGACCCTGTCAGCGCCGCTCATACTGAAAGCGGAAAGTGGATCTATGGCTTATTGATAGGAGCTTTGATTGTTGTGCTTCGGATCTTTAATCCTGCATACCCGGAAGCTGTCATGTTGATTATTCTGTTGCTGAATGTATTTGCGCCCCTGATTGATCATATGGTAGTCCAACGTCATATTCAAAAAAGATTACGCCGTGCACAGCAATAAATATACATTTTTGTTTGCCATAGGGATATCAGTTATCACCGCTATCCTCTTGGCTTTCGCTGCGGAGGGACTTAGGCCTTTGCAGGAAGCCAATATCAAACTTGATATCAAAACCAGCATCCTCCGATCTATCAGGGAAACAACCACAAATAGGGACACCATTGAAAAAATCTACGCAGAAAAAGTAGAAGCCTTAGTCATCAATAGTGCAGGAGAAGTAATTTCTGATGGCCATGCCGATGAAATTGTTTTGAAAGATGAGTTTGCCAAGCCAGTAGCTGACCGACAACTGCCTTTATATGTTTTTAATGAAAGTGATAGTATACAGCTTTATATCATCCCTATGCAAGGCACTGGATTATGGGGACCGATCTATGGATACATCAGTATTGAGAATGACTTCAACACCGTGTATGGAGCTTTTTTCAGCCATAAATCGGAGACACCTGGTCTGGGTGCGGAAATCGCAGAAAAACCATTTCAGGATCAGTTTCAGGGCAAAAAAATTATGTCCGCCGACAACTTTTTTATTTCCGTTCGCGTTGTCAAAAAAGCGGCAAAGACAACTTTTAGCAATGAGCATCGTGTCGATGGGATTTCCGGAGGCACCATTACCTCCAATGGAGCAGACCAGATGCTGCAGAAAAGCATCGAACCCTATCTGAAATATTTTGATAAATTAAAAAATGCATCATGAGTGCAGAAGTCAACATACCAGCTAAACCAGCTAAAAAAAAAGACGGCTTGTTTTCGAAGAAGAACAGGAAAGTACTAAGTGATCCGCTGGATGATAACAATCCAGTGACTGTCCAGGTCCTTGGTATATGTTCCGCGTTGGCTGTGACTACTCAAGTGAAGCCGGCCATTATTATGGCACTCGGGGTCATTGCCGTCACTGCCTTTTCGAATTTGATCATTGCACTAATCCGAAATTCCATACCTGGTCGGATCAGAATGATCGTACAATTGGTTGTTGTAGCCATGCTAGTAACCCTGGTCGATCAATTACTAAAAGCCTATATGTTTGATGTCAGCAAAAAACTATCTGTGTTTGTTGGTTTGATTATCACTAATTGTATAGTCATGGGTAGATTGGAAGCATTTGCTATGTCTCAGAAACCCTGGCCTGCTTTTTTAGATGGAATCGGAAATGGATTAGGGTATGGCTTGATCCTGGTCATCGTGGCTGTGATAAGAGAATTTTTTGGTTCGGGTTCGCTTCTTGGATTCAAACTGGTGCCTCAATGGGCATATGACCATGGCTATGTCAACAATGGCATGATGATGTTACCTCCGGCAGCGCTCTTCATTATCGGATGTTTTATTTGGTGGCAACGTAGCCGAAACAAAAAACTCATCAACGCTTCCTAACCAGTACCCACCTCAAGCACATGAATGGTAAAATAACTTTTAATAAACACTTATCCGCCTAAAGCAAAAGGTATGCAGGACTTAGTCAATATTCTGATCAAATCCATCTTTGTAGAGAATGTGATTTTTGCCTTCTTTCTGGGCATGTGTTCGTATCTCGCTGTCTCTAAGAAAATAAAGACTGCCACGGGATTAGGAGTGGCTGTTATCTTTGTCATGCTCCTCACTACCCCACTCAATTATCTTATTCTGGAATACATGCTGCGTGAAGGTGCCTTGGGCTGGATACATCCTTCACTCGCAGATGTTGACCTGACCTTTCTTGCGTTTATATTATTTATTTCAACGATTGCCGGCGCTGTTCAACTAGTAGAGATGGTCGTTGAAAAATTTTCACCTTCGCTATATAATGCATTGGGTATCTTTTTACCATTAATTACCGTCAATTGTTCAATCCTAGGTGCATCGCTTTTTATGCAGGAACGAGAATATAATTTTACGGAAACGGCTGTCTTCTCCGTAGGTGCAGGCATCGGGTTCTTTCTGGCTATTGTATTACTTGCCTCTATTCGTGAACGTCTGCGGTATTCCAGAATTCCCGAACCACTGCAAGGGCTTGGTATAGCTATGATCATCACCGGGTTAATGGGATTGGCTTTTTTAAGTTTCTCTGGTATTCAACTTTGAGCTTATGATTCCGATTCTTACTAGCAGCATACTCGTATTTATATTGGTCGTAATACTTTTTGTATTTCTTATACTACAAGCCAAGGAAAAATTACTTCCCCAAACCGACGTATCCATCATCATCAATGGAGCAACAGATGCTCCAATGGTGGTTAAACCCGGAAGGACACTCTTATCGACGCTGGCAGAAAATAATATATTTCTGGCATCAGCCTGCGGTGGTGGCGGCACTTGCGCCATGTGTGTATGCCAGATATATTCAGGAGGAGGCGAAGTACTTGCTACTGAAACCAATCACCTCAACCGCAGAGAGGTCCAGGAAAATATGCGACTCGCCTGCCAGGTAAAGGTGAAGGAGAACATGGAGATAAAAGTTCCGGATGCCGTTTTTGGCGTAAAAAAACTGGTGTGTACGGTAGCCTCCAACGATAATGTATCCACCTATATTAAAGAATTTGTTCTTCAACTTCCGGAAGGTGAGCATTTAGCCTTTCGGTCCGGAGATTATATACAAGTCGATGTTCCGGAGACCGCTATTACATTTAAAACTGATCTCTATAAGATTCCCGAACGATTCAAAGATGATTATGATAAATTTAATATATGGTCACTAAAAACTGTCGTGGAAGATCCATTGTTTCGCGCCTACTCGATGGCCAATCATCCTGCAGAAGGAAACAAAGTAATGTTGAACATCCGACTTGCCACTCCTCCATGGAACAGGGATAAAAACACTTGGCTGGATGTCCCACCTGGTTATTGCTCCTCTTACGTTTTCTCTCGCAATCCAGGTGATCAGGTTACCATCAGTGGACCCTATGGTGAATTTCATATTAAAAGCACTGAAAAAGAAATGGTCTACATCGGCGGTGGAGCCGGAATGGCTCCGCTACGTTCTCATATTTTCCACTTATTTCACACGCTTAGAACAACCCGGACTGTTTCATTCTGGTATGGGGCAAGAAGCAGAAAAGAAATATTTTACGAAGAAGATTTCAGAGCGATTGAACATGAGTTTCCGAATTTTAAATTTGTCATTGCACTATCTGAGCCATTGCCGGATGATAACTGGACCGGTGAAACAGGGTTTATACATAATGTAGTGCTAAAAAATTACCTTGACCGACATCCTGATCCGGATGAAGTAGAATATTATCTCTGTGGTCCGCCGATGATGAATACAGCTGTATTGAAAATGCTTGACGACCTTGGTGTATCCAATGAGCATATTGCATTTGATGATTTTGGCAATTGAGTATTATGAATTCAGTCCTATTTTTAGTCTTGCTTTTCCTTATTAGTTGCGTTGCCTGTAAGTCACCTATTTCAGAATATATGACGATTGATGGTCAGGCGCAGGGTACTACTTTCCAAATTGAATATAGGGATTCGCTATGTCGTGATTTTTCCAAGCAAGTGGATAGTCTGTTCAGGGTAATGGATCAGAGTATGTCATTGTGGGATTCGACCTCCACGATCAGCCGCTTAAACAGAAAGGATATTTCTATTATACCTGATGAGCATTTCATCCGCGTTTTTAACCGCGCCATGGAAATAGCCAGCGAAACTAAAGGAGCATTTGATGTGACTGTTGGTCCCCTGATCAAAGCATGGCGCATTCATCAAAAAGACAACACCCAATTGCCTGACACTGCTCAGGTCGATAGCATCAAAGGGTTTGTAGGTTATAAGAAAGTACATCTGATTGATGAAAGCATCGTAAAAGATGATCCACGGATTGAATTAGATTTTAATGGTATCGCTCAAGGATATACTGTGGACGTGATTTCCAATTTCTTCCTGCAGCGAGGCATCCGCCATTTCCTTGTGGAAGTCGGGGGCGAATTAAGGACAATGGGCTTCAATGGACGTGGAGAAAACTGGCACATAGGGATTGACAAACCAACCGATCAGGAGGAAAGAGGAAGGCCTTTGCAAACCATAGTTGATTTGAAAGACGTGGCTCTTGCCACTTCGGGTAGTTATCGTAAATATGTGATGAAGGATGGTCAGAAACTAAGCCATGTGATTGATCCGGTTACAGGATATCCGATTGACCAAAAACTCATGAGTGTATCTGTTAAAGCAGAAAACTGCATGTCCGCAGATGCTTATGCTACGGCTTTTCTGGTCATGGGACTCGAGAGCGCCATGGCTTTTGCAAAGGAAAAAAAACTGGAGATTTATTGCATCTATAGTGATGCAGAAGGGAGTCATCAAGTAAAGGCTACCCCGGGATTTACCCGTTAGCAGATGAGGACGAATCATCTTTTGCGCAGGATTTACCTGGCTTTCGTCCACAAACGCCGCATACAACGCCTTCCTTATTCAAAAAAGGGCTGTTCCCAGCGCAAGATCCCCGGAACTGTCCGTCTTTTATAAAAAGCATTCTCAGACTGAACAGCGCAAAGGCAACAAGCAACAATATGATAGAAAGCAGCAGAACAGGCACCATGCTTTTAATTTGTTTAAAGAATCAACTTAAAATCATGTTGAAATTAGAAAAAAAATCTGAAATGTTTTGGAATATAAAAATATCCACTTACCTTAAGCAGGATATTTCCAACATGGTGTGGTTTGAGCAGTGACATTATTAACTTAAAACCAATTCCCGATGATTTCTGTAAAAAAATTGCTTGCTCATAAATGGAACAAATCCATTTACGCCCTGAGCCCTGAAAACACCGTTATCGAAGCTCTTGAACTCATGGCACGAACCAATGTCGGTGCCTTAATGGTTATGGAAGGAGATCGCCTTGTCGGCATTTTTTCAGAGAGGGATTATGCCAGGAAGGGTATCATTCAGGGGCGTAAAGCTAAAAGCACACCACTTTCAGAAGTTATGATATCTGATGTCCATACCGTTTCTCCTGAAATGGATATAGACGATTGTATGAAATTATTCACCAACAAATTTGTCAGACACCTTCCGGTACTTGCTGATGGCAGAGTCATCGGAATGCTGAGTATCGGTGATATCGTCAGCGCGTTTATGAAAGAGCAGACAGATCACATCAATTTTCTTGAGAAATATATTACCGGGGGATAATTGAATGAACGCAGTAAGTGTTTTGATGAGAACTACTTAAATCGAATTCATTCATGTTTCATACTAATCCATATGGCTTTCGTTATTGTTGCTGCCTTTATTATAGGTTATATACTCATTGCCCTTGAACATCCCCTGAAAATTGATAAGGCTGCAACTGCTCTTCTTACTGGAGTGACTTGCTGGTTAATCTTGCTATTTGGCATAGAACAGATGCCCGGGTATGCAGAAATCCTTACTACCGGCACGAGTGTCCGATCCTATATTGAACATTCGTTATTTGAACATCTCGGAGAGATATCGGAGATTTTATTTTTCCTGCTCGGCGCTATGACGATTGTTGAGCTCGTCGATGTGCATGACGGATTCCGTGTGATCACCGACAGGATAACTACCTCAAACCGCGTGAAATTATTGTGGATTATTTCCTGGATCACCTTTTTCCTTTCCGCCGGTCTGGATAATATGACCACTGCCATTATCATGTCTGCCTTATTACGCAAGATTATCCATAAGAAAGATAACATGTGGCTATTTGGCGGATTTGTGATCATCTCTGCGAATGCAGGTGGAGCATGGTCACCCATTGGCGACGTGACTACCATTATGCTTTGGATTGGGGGTCAAGTAACCACCTTTAATATTATACAGGCAACTTTTCTTGCCTCTGTTGCCAGTTTATTGGTCCCTCTTTTAATGGCAACATACTTTCTAGGCAGAGATAAATCTAAACTTGAACAAATGTCAGAGGCCAATATGAAATCTCACCGGATCACAACGCCTTTTGAACAAAATTTGCTTTTTGTGCTTGGAGGCGTGGCCTTATTGTCCGTCCCGGTATTTAAATCAATTACACATTTGCCGCCTTACATGGGGATATTATTTGCGGTAGGTATCTTGTGGTATGTCACTGAATTTATTCACCGGAGTAAAGAACCGGAAATGCGGCGTGAATTTTCAGTAGCCTCGATGCTTCATAGAATTGATACCCCCAGCATACTCTTTTTCCTGGGTATATTGCTTGCCGTTGGATCGCTGGATGCATCAGGCCATTTGCATCTCATGGCAGGTGTGTTGAACCAAACTTTCGGTAATATATATGCCATCAATACACTCATCGGAATTTTATCTGCTATCGTTGATAACGTGCCTATGGTAGCTGCTTGTATGGGGATGTATGATATGAGTGTATTTCCACCTGACCATGATTTTTGGGAATTACTTGCTTATTGTGCGGGCACAGGAGGAAGTATACTTATCATAGGATCTGCCGCCGGTGTGGCTTCCATGGGTATTTTGAAAATTGATTTCTTGTGGTACCTGAAGCGGATTTCCGGGTATGCTTTAGTCGGTTATCTCTCTGGAATTTTAGTCTACTATATTCAACAAATTGCATAGGCATACCCTTTTCATTTGAGCAGATCAAGCAGACTTGTCTGTGGTTTTCTGGCCATTTCAAACTGGGTTATATCATACTCAAACGAAACAGGAGCAGGCAAATGTCTTTTCAAGGCCAATTGAAATTGAGCAGCGATCATCTCTGCATATTTACCTTCCCCTTTCATGCGTATCCCCTGTCGACTGTCATTAAGGTTCCCGCCGTGAGTGTCCATGATCCTGTTCAAAATTTTCTGTGCACGATCCTTATATTTTTTGTGTACCCAATCAATAAAAATTGGCCCGACATCCCCATTGAGCCGCACCGTAATATAACCGGCATTTTTCGCACCGGCTTTAGCGACAGCTCCCATGAGATCCATGATCTCGTGATCATTGAGTCCCGGAATAACTGGGGCAAGCATTGCATGAACATGAATGCCTGCCTGGGATAACTCCTCAATGACTTGCAGGCGTCTGGGTATTGATGCAGTCCGCGGTTCTAATTGCCTTCGTAATGACTCATCTAATGTATTGATTGAAATAGCAACACTGACCAATTGCTTTTCAGCCATCCGTGATAAAATATCAATGTCGCGCAGGATAAGTGCGCTTTTAGTAATGATACCTACGGGATGATGAAATCGCTCCAGGACTTCCAAAATTTGTCTCGTTATTTTCAATTTGGCTTCTATGGGTTGGTAACAATCCGTATTACCTGAAAGCATGATCGGAGACACGATCCATTTTGGTGAACTAAGTTTTTTGGCAAGTAATTGGGGTGCATCCCTTTTGACCAGGATTTTGCTTTCAAAATCTATTCCTGCACTATACCCCCAATATGGGTGGGTATTTCTTGCATAGCAATACACACAGCCATGTTCGCATCCCTGATATGGATTCAATGAATAATCGAGTCCGATGTCCTGACTTTCGACTTTATTAATGATCGTTTTTGCGTGAGTTTCGAGATATTCAGTTTTTACTTCATCCGCCGGTTTAGAAAAAGTCAGATCCGGATGCTTCGCTGAGCTGTGTTTTGCGAAGGGGTTGTCTGTGTTGATTTGAGCGCCTCTGCCTTTCATATGGTCAATTTTTGACTTAAATATAGTCATATTTTGATTGATTTATAGTCTATTTTGGCGATGAGGAAATTTTAGTTAATTGTGCTCCTAGCTCTTTGATAATCAATAGATTATGACAGTGTGGCACACCTAGGTGTGCCACACTGTCATAATCTATTGATTTACTTTGTCTTAGGATGTGTTTTAACATATTTTCAACTACCTACTTTTCCCAATATATCCCTCCAACCAAATTATTTTGCAATAGTCTTGTCTCTTTACGAGTAGATCAGCTAAAATTTCTGCCAAAATCAATAGCTTTATTGTCCACAATTTGTTTTGTAGTACGAGGAATTACCTCAAATCCTCACCAAACAGAACTTACAGTACTTCATACTGCTGCGGATTATGTTTTATTTCCATATTATTCTGGACATAGGGCAGCGGATTTTAAGGATTTGTATCATTAATAACATCGCACAACTAAACAAAACTTTTGCACGAACAGGAACTGATCAGGCGATGCGGAGTAAATGACAGGGTAGCTCAACGGTTGTTATATGACCGCTTTGCACCGCTGCTTCTTGCTATATGCAGGCGATATGCCGGTCAGCAGCATGCCGAGGATGTGATGCAAGACAGTTTTGTTAGAGTGTTCCAGTATCTTGCTCAATACAGAAATGAAGGGTCTTTCGAAGGATGGATCCGAAGGGTTTGTGTCAATACCTGCATCCGTCATCTTGAAAAAGCCAAACGTTTGACGGTGGATTATTATGGCGACGGGATGCCTGATATGGCTGTAGCCCCAAATGTGATCAGCCAAATGAATGCAAATGAGTTATTAACCCTTATTGACAAAATCCCGGATGGGTATAAAACAGTTTTCAATCTCAGCGTCATCGAAGGCTATCAACATAAAGAAATTGCGCTATTACTGGGTATCGAAGAAAGCAGTTCAAGATCGCAATTGACAAAAGCAAGAAAATATATCCAGCGTTCACTGGAGGCTACTTATAAAGTAGAATTATGAAAGACGAAAAATTATTTAGCGAAAAACTATTCCATCATACCATCCCAGTAAGGGATGGATTATGGGATCGAATCGAGGCTCAGCTGCCCCCGAAAAAAAAACGGACGGCCTTTCCTGTCTTCTGGTTTACTCTGTTTGCAACAACACTGTTAAGTGGAACCCTGATGATAGGGATGCTCAACAACAGAATTGCCGATACTGCCATTACCCCACCCCATCAGGCATTACTAAAACCTACAACCCAATCTGATCTGGTTTTAGCTCAGATCGAAACTGCAGCGCAAGAAGGCACAATGGCCAATAATCTTTCTCAGGTTACAGAAAGCGACTCTCCAGCAAGCGATAAAAACCATAATATTATTCCCAATTCATCAACGAAGACAAACAAGATAAAACATTCAAATCTATACTCAAACCCTTTATCGCCAGCTGCGAAAGGAAGTGATGAGGTCGTATTAAACAATAATTCAACGGTTGAAAATAACTTGTATTCAAGCCGTGCTGAAAAACAATCAGTCAATTCGTCTAATCTATTTTCCCCTGCTTCATTCCTGCCAATGGCAGATATAAATCTGAACGACAAAGAATCATTATTGCTTTCCATCACGTTTGTGAAACCGGATCCTAATTGTTATAAGTTTGGCGGCGTGGGAAGTGACTATGCACTTTCTGCGGATATTTTCGTCGGTCCAGGATTCAGCCCAAAAACGTATGAAGAAAATGGTGGGGAACCAGGCTATGCCGATGCCCGAAAGGAAACTGAAAACATTCAATATGCCTGGGCCGCCGGAGCACGCCTCAATCTTCATCATAGAAGTGGGCTGACGGCCAGACTAGGGATAACATATACGGAAGCAGGAGATTTATTTGATTATACAGATTCCCTTGCAACGCAGTCTACGACCCGAATAGATTCTTTCTTCACTGCTGATGGTACGTTTCTTTATGCCGAATCAAGTCAGGTCCTCATCTTAGGGACACTCATCAAAAAAATTCACAATACCTACCGATATCTTGATATTCCACTTTTGGTGGGGTACGAAATGCCGATAGGACGATCCTTGGTGATGGTCAATGTAGGACCTGTTATTAACCTGACCAGTAGCCATGAAGGCCAGATCCTCGATCCATTGTTTCATCCCAGGTCCATCACCAATGGGGAGCCTGGAGCAATTGATGTCTATAAGACCAGCCTCGGACTTAGCATATACCTTGGAGCAGGGCTCGTCATCCCTATTGCAGATCATTTTTCAGGAATCGTTGAACCAAGTTTTCTGTACCGCTTAAAGCCGGTGACATTGGGCAGTTACCCATTAAACGAACACAGGCACTATGCAGGCCTCAATCTGGGTATCCGTTATCATTTTAATTAATTTTTCCAACCTCAAAAGCAGCGTAACAGACATGAATCGTCTCTACAATATAAATAACAGAGTAATGGGCAAGTTTTTTTTGGTTTTTGGAGCGCTGGTCATCATGATGTCGTGTGGCAAGGACGTCGACCAGTTTATTCCAAGAACAAGCCTGGAAGAAACCGGAAATGTTGATCGGTTGATGACCAGATTACAATCGGACATAGCAGGAGATGTGACTACAACGCTCTCCTGCCGATGTTCCGGAGGTGAAGCTTTTGAAGTCGATAAAGACTTGGTTCTTGTTATTCCTATTGGTTTTGTTGACCTGGCGAAATTTCCTTGTATAAATGGCTTTTTTGAAATAAAGGTCACGGTGTGCGATACCAAAGGAGAAATCCTGATCTCAGGTTTGCCTACTATTTCAGAAGGGAAGCTACTTGAATCCAGAATTGAGATGAACATCCAGATTTATGATGGTACTACTCCGGTAAAATTGGCTCATGGAAAACAAATTCAGATTCTAGTCAATGACCCTGATCCAAGGGAACGAATGGAACTCTTCTATGGTGGCGATCAGGAATGGATTCAGGCCGACAGAAATCCTGCCACTTGGGATAATGTACTTAATAGCGAATGGTTTATAAACATAGATAGTGGACAACAGATAATTTCAGGATTTGGCTATGAGTGTTTTAGTGACAGCCTGGATTGGATCAATGTAGATGTGTTTTTCGAAGTGCCTGCGGAGCAACGAACTACCGTATGTGTTGATCTTCCAGAGGAGTTTACGAACACAAATACCACCGTATTTATGGTTTTTGATGATTACAATAGCATACTGGTCATGAATGGAGATGCTGAGACTATGCAGTTTTGTGAGCCTTATGGTGCAGCACCACTTGGTTTCAACGTTACTTTTGTAGTCCTCTCTGAAATGGGCGAAGATGATTATCTGTTTTCAACCCAAAGCGCTGTCATCACACCGGGACTCATCGAAATTATTAATCCTAAGAAAACGCCCTACGAAGAAATAGAAAAATATATCAATACTTTATAGCCATTGACTCAAGCTCATTACACACTTTAAACGTGTGACTGAAAATAAATCCTTTTTTTCGCCAACAACAAAAGCCCTGCAACCGAGTGGGGCTTTTTTATTTGTTTTATAAATCATAAAAAAAGTGGGGACAGGTCGCATAAAAAAGTAGGGACAGGTCGCGACCTGTCCCTACTTTTTTATGCGATATATACTCACTCCTTTAATAAGGCGATTATAATAAGCTATACTGTTTCAGTTCCTACCTGGATAGCCCGTTGCATTTTCTTGCGCTGATCCTCATCAAGATAAATCTTACGCATCCTGATTGATAGCGGGGTTACTTCAATACACTCATCCTGTTGGATATACTCCATACATTCTTCAAGTGTCATCTGGCGCTTAGGTGCGATGTTTGTTGCGGCATCACTACCACTGGCGCGCATATTGGTAAGCTTCTTTCCTTCCGTAATATTGACAACAATATCACCAGGTCTGTTATTCTCTCCAATGATCATGCCTTTATATACTTCTTCTCCAGCATCGACAAAAAATAATCCACGATCCTGCAGCTTATCAATAGAATAGCCTGTTGTAGAGCCAGGATCCTTAGCCAACAATACGCCATTGGTTCTGGCAGGAATGTTTCCTTTCCATGGTTTGTATTCAGTGAAACGATGACTCATGACAGCTTCTCCGGCAGTCTGCGTAAGCATGGTCGATCTCAATCCAATCAATCCCCGTGAAGGAATATCAAATTCCAGATGTTGGTAGTCACCTTTAGCTTCCATGACATGTAACTCCCCTTTGCGACGTGTGACCAGGTCAATGGCCCGTGAAGAATGTTCGGTAGGAACATCAATCACCAGATTTTCATATGGTTCGGATTTTACTCCATCAATAATTTTTACAATGACCTGAGGCTGACCAACCGTAAGTTCATAACCTTCGCGTCTCATGGTCTCAATCAAAATACCAAGGTGAAGAATTCCACGGCCGTAGACGAGGAAAGTATCTGCACTGTTGGTTTCCTCCACCTTCATAGCAAGATTCTTTTCAGTCTCCTTCCATAAACGATCCCTGAGCTGGCGGGAAGTAACAAATTTCCCTTCCTTTCCAAAGAAAGGTGAATTGTTAATCCCAAAGGTCATGCTCATGGTTGGCTCATCTACTGCGATGAATGGAAGACCTTCTGGAAACTCAAAATCTGAAATGGTCTCTCCAATCCTGAAATCATCCAATCCGACCACGGCGCACAAGTCACCTGCACTGACTTCCTGTACCTTTTTCCGACCCATACCTTCAAAGATGTACAGTTCTTTTACACGGGCGCGCTTGATCTGGCCATCGGCCTGGACTATGCTAATGGGTTGGTTTTCGCGAATCGAGCCTCTGTTCACTTTGCCAATGGCAATCCTTCCCTGATAAGAGGAAAAATCAAGCGAAGTAATCTGCATCTGAAGGGTTCCTTCATATGCTACAGGTGGCGGCACAAGTCTGATAATACCATCAAGCAAAGGTGTAATGTCTTCGCATGGCTCAAGACTGTCATTAAACCATCCATGTTTGCCTGACCCATAGAAAGTGCTGAAATCAAGCTGTTCATCGGTCGCATCCAGACTATGGAAGAGATCGAAAACATCGTTATGGATATCCATCGGCCTGCAATTCGGCTTGTCAACCTTATTGATGACCACGATGGGCTTTAAGTGGAGTTGAAGTGCTTTCTGAAGGACAAAGCGGGTTTGTGGCATTGGACCTTCAAATGCATCAACTAACAGGAGGACTCCATCCGCCATGCGCAATACTCGCTCCACTTCACCTCCAAAATCGGAGTGACCAGGTGTATCGATGACATTGATTCTTACGCCTTTATAGTTGACAGCGGCGTTTTTAGAAAAGATAGTAATACCGCGCTCGCGCTCCAGATCATTCGAATCCATGATGAGTTCACCCGTCTCCTGGTGGTCCTTAAAAACTTTGGTAGCCTGAAGGATTTTGTCTACGAGGGTAGTCTTTCCATGATCGACGTGAGCGATAATGGCTATATTCCTAATATTTTCATTAATCTGTGACATAGTATCGTTTGGATTCTCAAAATTGGGTGCAAAGGTAACCATATAATACCAAAAACAAACATTTGGTTCCATATGACCTTATTACACATGAAAGAATGGTGTAATAATTCAGGAGGTGACTTTAGGCTATATTTGTATGGCAGACTCTGTAGTACAACGGATAGTGCGTAGGTCTTCGGAACCTAAGATCGGGGTTCGATTCCCTGCAGAGTCACTTTGGGCGGAGAGCGGAGGGCTAAGGGCGGAACGGCGGAAATGGAAGGGGCATGGGGCATTGTGTAACTGTAATGGCATATAAGTCCCCGCTCGGGGGATTTAGGGGCAGAAGAGGCAAAGGGTGGAGGGCAGAGGATAGGGCCTGCAAGAAGGGCAGTAGTCTAAAGTGCCGACTGCATAGATACCAAAACACAAAGTCCCCTCGGTTGCTGAGCCGAGTCGAAGTATTAATGGATTTAGGGGAAAAGGATAAAAAGAAAGAGCATCCTGTTTGCACAGCATGCTCTTTCTTTTTATGCTGAAAGCATTTTATTTTTTACTGAAAAAGGATCAGCTTCCAGCGATTATGGCATGCTTCTTTTGAAAAACGGCCAAAAGCATAATTCAATTCCATCTGCAGCTGAGCAGCAGTGGCCAGTGTCTTCTTAGATGGGTCTTTTAAAGATTCTACCACAATTGGATAACCTTCAGTTTTACCTGCGTCGTTAACCATGTCTGTAAAACCCCAATGCAGTCTTACACCCAAATTAAGGGTTAACAACTCACTTCCCAAGAGATAAGATCCAAAACCAAAGATACCTGAGGTATAGTTTTCATTAAAATACTGAGTAGCATCTGATATGCCTGTCACGACATTGTCTAATTCAACTTCTTTAACATTGCTGAATTTGGCACCTAGTTCAACGTAAGCCCCGTTGCCTGAGTAACGGAACAAGGTAGAGATATCATTAGTCTTCCATTTGAAGGAATTGTAAAGATCGCCATCATATTCAAAATCCTGATTGGAGGTTGCTCCGGCATACTCCAGTGATAAGCCGACATGATAACCATAGTTGAAACCCAACCTGCCACCAAAAGAAGTCCCGGTGCTGATTTTGTGTTTGTAATCACCATCATCAAAAACATTCTGATCGTACATCATGGTAGGCCCATAAGAACCTTTCAAGCCGGCATCAAACCACCACTGGCTTTGTCCATAAACAACCAGTGTCGTCATCAAAAAAACAGTAAGTAAATACTTCATATTTAAAAAGTTAGTTAGTGTTACAAGATAGACATTAATTTATTCCTCTCCGTTTCATTTCAGCAATGATAAGGCTGAGTTCGCGGCTCATTTCACCTGTTACCGCCGAATTCTCTTTTGCCCTTCTGATCAGGTAAGGCAGGACATCTTTGACCGGACCGTATGGAACATACTTAGCAACATTATATCCGGCCTTTGCCAGGTTGAACGTGATATGATCACTCATACCATATAGTTGACAAAAATTTAAGTGGCTGTGATTTCGCGGCAATCCTTTTACAGCGATCAGTTCAGCCTGGAGTTGATTACTTTTTTGGTTATGTGATGCATTACATGATGCTATGGTTTCGTAATGTTCAACACAATAATGCACAGCCTCATCATAATCATGGTCTGTTTGGACTTTACTATCCTGTATAGGTGATGGATAGTTTTCTACGCTTGCCCGTTCCCTTTCTTTTTCCATATAAGCCCCTCTGACGATTTTGGCACCAAGGATGTACCCTTTCTCCAAAGCCTCCTTATGATCAAATTTCAGGCTCGCTAATTTGTCTTTGCGGTACAATTGATAAGTATGATATACAACAACCCTTTCTTTATTATAACGTTCCATCATTACCTTGACCAATTGATCTATCGTGTCCTGAATCCAGGTTTCTTCCGCATCGATAAACACGGCTACACCATTTTGCCATGCAGCATGGCAAAGTCGGTCCATTCTGTTCTGCACGCGTGAAAATGTTTCGATATCTGTGTGAGATTTTACTTGATCGGACTGAAACTTCTCAAGGATTTCTTCCGAAGCCAGGGCGGTCACTTTTGAGGAAATAATCGGAACGCCGGAGTTGGAAGAAGCATATTGAATGGCCTTCAGATTTTCTTCTAGGGTTCGATCAAAATCCTCTTCTCGATGTTTGCCTTCCGCACCAAAATCGAGTACAGTCAATGTCTCTTGTTCCTGAAGATGTTTTATGGCTTCTGTGGAATCTTCGAGGCTGATACCTCCACAAAATTGTTTGAATATGGTTATGCGCACCAAGGGATTGAAGATCGTAATTCCGAAAGCATGAAGCCACAGACCGAAAGATCCACCAGCATTCACCACCCATGATTTATTCATCAATCTGAACAACCAGGATGTCTGTCTGAGTTCACTATTGGATTTGTGTGCAAAAGCAATCTCCGTATTAGTAAAATCCACAACTTGGGGTTGCTGTTTTAAGTAAGTCTCAGAATTTAGCATAGGATTTCCATATTTTCCAGGCTTCTTCAGCCTGTATATGAAGCATTTCAAGTCCATTTTTGGTTCTGGCCCCTTTTTGCTTACAACGCTGCAAAAATAGTGTATTAGCCGGATTATAGATTAGATCATATACCCAATGTTGCTCTGTAAGGAATTCATAAGGTATAGTGGGGCTTGAAAAAATATCCGGATCCATACCGGAAGGGGTTGTATTGATTATTAAACGATAATCCTTCATCATCTCAGCGTTCAGCTCATCATACCTATAATCGCCCCTATCTGATCGTGAAACGACTGTAGCGCTGATACCAAGTTGGTCAAGTACATAAGAAATTGCCTTGGAAGCCCCCCCCGAACCCAATATCAAGGCATTAGCCGGCAAAGTTTCCTTTCCTATCCAATTCATGAATGATTGATGAAAACCATCCGAATCCGTATTGTACCCTTTCCATGACGATTTTCCGGTTCGAACAAGTGTATTGACAGCCCCTATTTCCCTTGCCTTCGGATCGATCTCATTCAGAAATAAAAGGATTGCTGTTTTATAGGGTATCGTTATGTTAAGTCCAAAAAAATTGCTACTGAGGACCTGAGACACCTCTTCAATATAATACAGTGGAATAAGGTCGTATGAAAAATCCAACAATCCAAGGCTTGCAAATTTTTCAGTAAAATACCTTTTGGAGAATGAATGTTCCAACGGATACCCTATTAATCCAAATTTCATAGCCAACTCTTAACGAACACCTTCAAAGGTGCCTCTTTAGAAACAGATAATGGATAAAGCACTATTCAATATCTTAAGGTAATCTGAAAAGTATGCCTGCCTTTGCATTGAAACCATAGCTTGGATACGTGGCCCATCGCTCACGTTTATTACCTAGCAGGTTATTCACTTCGACAAATGCGCCCAAGGACTCTGTGAAAAAATAATCACCATGCAGGCTTAAATCAATCAGCGGGTCTAATATATCTTCCGTGCCGCCGACTGTCCTGTAAGGCAAACCATTTTCACTATTTAAAAAGAATGAAACATGAAATTTATCTTCTCCACCTGAATAAGTTACATGACCTCGAAGACCAAGCGATGGTCTATGCCATGGTTTGTTCTCATGATCAGGATTATAGAAGCGCTGCGAAAGTTCCCCACGGAGGATGACATGTTTTAACAACTCAAACCGGAGTGATGCACTAATACCTATGAATGACCCGTCATCATATACCGGCAGGAACTCATGTTCCTCCTCTTCATCCTGAAGAAAAAAGGCCATTCCTTCAAACGTAGTATATTCCCCGGTCACCTCATATGCAAAGGATCCGGACGCACCTTTCACACCTCCGTATATTCTTCTGCTGGTATTATTATTTATACTATCCAGCCTGGTACTGATGTATGGATTGTAGGCAGATAGAAAATGAAAATTATTCTTGGCTACATCTCCGGACCATCCTGCAAAAAGGGTCATTCCGGAATTGAACAACGGAAAAGAAACATCCAACTCAGGTAGAATTTCATTTTGTTGCTTATTCAGCAGGGCTTTTCCTCCAAGATGTATTTTGAATGTCCCGAAAGCATATTCAAAATAAGGCTCGAATAGCAAATTATTAATAGAATGTGTCTCTGTATGTACAAGTTTGGACAAGTCTGCTAATACCCTAATGCCTACTGGAAACCCATCGGTTCCCAACCCTTTGCTCACTTCACCCCCTACCCTGAATCCGGTTTCCCTGGAGCCTAAATCATCCTTGTCCGTGAGAAACTGAAGAAAAGCCTTATAGGTAAAACTAGATTCAGGTGCATACGCCTTAGCAATCTGGAAATATGCGTCATACCTATTGAAAATTCGTTTCAGTGCTTCAGGATTAGAAGGTATAGGGTCGGCTCCATAAAAATAAACCTTCTCCGCATGGCCATCGATATAACCATCTATTTGCAATTGATCATTCAGTAGATAGGTACCATTTATCCGGCCCCTTGTATCTGAAAATTTCTGCAACGGTATTTTCTTATTGTTGGCGCTCAAATGGCTCAAATCTAGCCCCCATTGAAAGTTTTCATTTTGGATATGGTCATAGGAAGCGGTACCAATAAATGAATTCGGACTTCCATATCCTGCTTTTGCATAAAGTGGATAATAGACGGGTTTCTTCTCTGCATTGATAGCCAACGGCTTTATCTCCGGCTTAAGGTAGGTAATCGAAGGTGAAGGAGCCAGAAGTTTGTATTCATACCGTCTCACATTGGAATCCACAGGAACAGGTTGAGGTATGATTTTGATTTTTTTTGTTTCTACCAGCCGGACTTCGTAGTCCTTGACGACTTCGATCTTGCCGCTTGGCAATTCAGTCTGGGCTTGTAAAGAAAGCGCTGAAAAAATCAATATAAAGAGAATGATGTTTTTCATTTTCGTAGTTTAATCTTTTTTTGGATTTTGCTGCAATTCCAGCGTATCTCCGCCTTGTGGCTTTATCCTGCTTTGATTTTCTTCTTCCTTTTTAATACGCGCCAGCTTTTCGGTGGCTTCCTTCATGATCATTTCATCTCCCTGGAAATTTTCGGTAATGGCCTCCATCACTGCTCTTGCATTTAACAGATCACCGGCTTCAAACTGTATATCGGAAAGAAGCATCAATGATTTAGCTACCCACAATGGATAACCTACATTTGCCCTGGCAGCTTCTTCAGCTAATTTGGCGGCCACGTCATGCTCATCCTTCTTTTCATAAATAGAAGCAATCGAATACCGTGCTTCTGCCGCCAATTCAGTGCTATTGATGTTGATCACAGCATTAAATGATGACAATGCATTATCTAAAGATTCGTTTTTATAAGCCGTCATTCCTGCATAATAGTATGCAAGAGCACGAACATCATCGGTGGCTCTGGGATGAGCAATTAGGGCCTCGGACATCGTGTACACCTTTTCGACTTCTTCAAGTTTGTAGACGCATCTCAAAGCACCTAACGTAGCCTCATAAGACTTCTCTTCTGAATCGGCCAGCGGAATGAAGGCAGCATAATGCTTGTATGCCCTAGCCATATCCTTTTTTTGGTTATATGCGATCAAGGCCGCTTTATATAAGGCAGACGAATAATAAGTGCTCTGCCCTTTATCAATGACGTTTTCATAACCTATCAAAGCATCATCATATCGCTTCAAAAGGGCAAGTGATTCAGCTCTTAGATACCGAGCTTTGAGTGCGTATAATCCGCTAGGATATTCTGAAATATACTTTTGAAAGGATTCAGCTGCCTTCTCATATTGTGCGAGAGCATAAAAGTTTTCAGCTGCATTGTACAAGATGGAATCCTTTTCTGTTCCGGAGATAGAAAATCCTGGAATACCTTCAGCGAATGTAAAAAAAGCGTCAGGCTTTTCTAGCTCATTGATATAAATTTCCTGGATGGCAGCAATGGCTTCCTTTGACGTTTCAGGGTCCGGATTGTTCTGAAATACTGATTTATAATAAGTCAGTGATGTTTCAAACTGTCCGGAATTATAGGATACCAATCCTAGTCGTAGTAGTGTGGTCAGTAATAAAGGATTGTTCTGACGATATTGTTTGACAAGTTGCTCATAGGATTGAATAGCCTTGCTAGTCTGCCCTTCATCCTGATATGTGTTTCCTGCCTGAAACAGGGCATCATCCGCCCATAGGGATTCAGGGTTCGATTTGACTAATCCTTCCAGCAATTTGATTTTTTCAACCGGTTGTTTTTGAAGCCCTTTAATAATGGCTTTCTGATATATCGCATAATCAAATCCGGGCAACTTACCTTCAATAGAAAAATCATAATAGAGATTAGCCCGGTCATATTGATTCCGTTTCAAGGCACAATCTCCTGCACGTAATACGACATCAGGGTACACCTGATTTTTGATCAGATTATACTCGGTGGAACTAGTGGGCATGGCTTTAATGCCAATCGAGGATTCTTCGAATAATTTCTGCGCTTCAGTAAAATTGGCATTCCTTAAATAATTGTAACCCTGGGTATATTGGGCAACGGCCGGACTTTGATATGGAGGTAGGTTTGTGGCATTTGTTGCCGATGCGAAATACTGGTTATACCATTTAATACTCTCATTATAGTTGCCGCTTTGATGGGCCTGTTCACCCTTCCAGAAATACGCTCTGGCTTCTATGCTCTTATCAACTGGTTGCGTGAGCGATTTATCAAGGAGGGCTGACACATCTGATGTGTTGCCTTCCTGGATCAGTTGTTCAGCTCTGTAAAGACACACTTTCTGATATGCACCTTTTAACGCAGGAGAAAGAGACTTCATAGCTTCGAGCTCAGTGATAGCAAGGTTGTAATCACTTGTATTTATCAGGATCCCTGCAAGCGTTGTCTGCGCTTCATTATATTGAGGACTTGATGAGGGGATCGTTTGTAAAACCCGAATCGCCTCTGCATCATCACCGGCTTCTGCACTTAATCGCCCATAATGAAAAGTTGATTCGGTAGCTAATGACGGCACATCAGACATGCTGGATGCTTTCATCAGGCTATTACGAGCTGAAATCTTATCTCCGGATTTCAGATAACATTGTCCCAGATAATAATTTGCATATTGTGACGCCACGCCTGTTTCATTTCTGATTTGCGAAAGGATCGGAATCGCCTGGGCATATTGGCCTGTATAATAGTAGGCCATACCTAACTGATAAAAATCATCCGTTCGCAGCATTTCTGTTTGCTCCTCAACATATTCAAGGTGAGGGATAGCTGCCGCATAATCGCCTGTTTCAAAATAAGCCTGTCCTATCAGTTGTCTGATCTCCGTTTTATTGAGAACGGTCGAATTGTTAATCGCCTGGTTGCCGTACCCTATTACTTTTTCATATTCATTGGTACTGAAATGAATTTGCGTAATATAATACGGAATATAATCTTTGTAAAAAGAGGAAGGAGCAACACGTTCGAAACTTCTGATGGCTTCAGTATAATGACCGGCAAAATATTGTGTCATGCCATAATAATAATTTGAAGGGTAATAGTACTTATCCCTGTTTTCTCTGGCGCGATCAAATAGCGTAGCTGCTTGCTCAAAGTCTTTCTTGATAAACAATACATAACCGAGCTTAAAATGAAGGGCAGCTCGTT
>JBBRDL010000013.1:0-44631 GCA_038203965.1 Chitinophagales bacterium
AAACCAATTACAGCAATGATGATGGCGAATTGGTGAAACGTATTCGTGAGCTCATTGATACACATGACAAACCGGCGGTAGAAATGGATGGCGGTAATATCGAATTCAAATCATTCCATAATGGCATCGTCACGCTCATCATGCAAGGTGCCTGCAGCGGTTGACCATCAAGTACGGTTACGCTCAAGTCCGGCATTGAAGCTATGCTCAAACGTATGGTGCCACAGGTGAAAGAAGTGGTGCAAGAAATGGGGTAAGCAAGTGAAGAATGAAGAGTGAAGAATTAATTGTTTCATTCTTCGTTTTTCTTTTTCGTTTTTATTTTATTCGACCGACATCATCAGTTCAAAATACTGAACGGATGTGCAATAAATAAAAGCTTCTGCAAATTTTATTTCCTTTTTGTACATAGCCGCACGGTAGCGATTGAGGCTCAATGCAGCATCGAGATAATCCAATTCTTTTAACTGGCTTTCGTGCTCCAGCAAGGCATTACGTTTGTCTTCGATGACGGAGGATATATTCACCAGTCTATTGGGTATGAGTGGTGTCCAGACTTCATAAGCTGAGATGGTGACACTCTTGACCAGGTTATTCTTTAGCAGAATATTAGCTGCGTAGTGGTCGCGATGCGTTTCGATAAAAGAGGGTAAATAGATAATATCCGGGTTTGCCTTCTCTAGTATTGATCTGAAATCATAATTAGTACCCGACTGGTTGATGAGATCTCCATCCCGTAGATGTAGATGATAAAGATTTTCCTCCGGCACACCCAGGTGGTTTGAAGAACGTACTGCTTCTATCCTGCGCAACTCGGCTGTTTTGATCGGATTCATATTTCTTATCCCCCGCTCACCGTCTGTGAGATAAAGGATGGAGACGGTATGACCAAGTTGTCTGTGCAATCTGATGGTGCCTCCGCAACCGATCACGTCATCATCGGGATGTGGAGCAATCACCAATATTTGTTGCCCATCCGGCTTGTCTACCATTGACAGACCGGAAAAGATTGATTTAACTTTTCGGGAAAGGAAAAATAATAGGCGTAAATCTTCTTTCTTTACCAAGAGAGAACTGCTTTATAGATGTCTGTCATTTCCTGCTTTGAAGCATTATAGGCTTCAAGTTTGATATTCTCCCGGGCCGCGGTTGAAATTCGCGTCAATAATACATCATCGCTGATAATTTCCAATACTTTATCTGCCAGATTTTGAGCTGATCGACCTTTGACTATAAATCCATTCTGATAGTCCTTGCACCAGCGGCTCGTCCCCTCATTGACAAAGGCCACAACTGGAATTCCGCAAGACTGCGCTTCGAGACCAACATAACCGAGCGTCTCCCCATCTGAAGGAAATACGAGAAGTCTGGAATGATGATAAAAGTATGCTAACTGATTGCCTTGTTGAAAACCTCTGATTAAAATATTGTCCGTTAAGTTTTTTTTTTACCATTTTCTCCAGTGCAGTAAGCTTGGACCCTTCGCCAAGGATAGCTAACGAAATGGAAGGTATACGTTGCTTGATTCGCTCAACCGCCCGAATCAATTTAAAAATCCCAGTCGCTTTTTCTATTCGTCCTACATATAATAAATCCACCGAACCACCTGAAAATACGTCCAATGAAGAACATGTCCATTTCGTATGATTAAACGGAACTTTTACAATATAGGTATGCTGGCCCAGCGGAACCAGTTTTTGATAGATATCGGGAGAATGGGTCATGAAGATAAACTTCTCTTTCGCTGGCAAAAAAATTACAGAACGCAGACGACGCAATGCATAGAAATTATGAATAAAACAGACCACTGGTATACCTGATTTTTGCAGGCTTCGCATGACACTGTTGGTAAACAGGTTGTTGTTGTTGAGATGAATCAGGTCTGGTTTGATGGCATTTATTCTTTCTGAAATCAACCTGACCATTTGAGGGATGACCCTTATCCGGTTGTACCTGTCACGTATAAAATTTGTTGTTTTTGAAAACGTAACATCCCTTTCCAATTCTGCAACATTGATGCGATGAAAATCAATATTGCTTGATCGCGCTTCATGTAGTAGGTTTTCGAGAAACCTTTCAGCCCCACCAACTACTGTTGCAAAATCATTTAGGAGCAGGACTTTCACTTAACCACTTTTTCTGCAGTATACCATTACTGTACTACTATTTTACCTGTATAAATCTTTCGGTCCAGTACCACATTGACAATATACACTCCCGGTGTCACATTCAAAATCGTTGTTTCTAATCGATCTCCATGATCATTGGTCCGGATATTCAATTTATGACCAGTCATGTCCCATACATATACTTCAGGTACACCTGTACCATTGTCAGGTAGTTTGATATCAAACCTCCCCTGGTTCAATGTTGGAAATATCTCGAGAGCAATTGTTGAAAATTCCAGGTTTGTAATTGAAGTAGTAATCTCAAAATCGAGCGTTAATCTTTTGGTCGTATAGACATGATACTCGCCCGGAACATAAGGGATGACCATATTGACATCCGTCACCTGGAGGCTATCTCCGGAGAGATAATCATACCACCATCCAGTTTTTGTAAATACTGGAGCAATATCTCTATTGCCCACATGAAAGTTTCCTGCGACCACGATGTCCATATCACTATGTCTGAAACGCAACTTCTTTTCAAATTGGCTTGCAAGACTGATCTCAAAGGTGCCTTCTTTGAAAGTTGGCTGCTGTCGCAATAATATCAGCGCTCTGTCTACATCATAGATACGTTGACGTAGAAATACATCTTTGTAGTCCCAGCGGATGGGTTTTGGTTCAAGTCTGCAATTGCTATTAACAGACCCATCGGGGCAATAATTGATCGAATAGTCATACCCTAATTCCCCAAACTCCCATATCATCTTTGGACCAGGGATCAGATAAAAAAATGATGATACCAGTTCAATGCGACTCAACGCGACTTTGAGCTCTTTGATATCGTAA
Source organism: Chitinophagales bacterium (assembly GCA_038203965.1). Taxonomy (GTDB): domain Bacteria; phylum Bacteroidota; class Bacteroidia; order Chitinophagales; family Saprospiraceae; genus Opimibacter. Next base: position 2,958 of record JBBRDL010000013.1, read on the forward strand.
CCGGGTGCGTTGTTACCTGCAGTGAGGTTTTTGTACATAAGTCGCTCTTCATCATGCGACTCCATATACCCAATGAGATGCGGGTCTGCCCAACCACGCTGAACATGCCAAGTACCACTGACATCACTGCCCCCAAAGCCTTTTGATGCCTGGCCATATTGCCCTGTCATATTGCCCCAAAGCATCATACCTCTTGATGACAATTCCGTCTCTTCTGCATTTTCTGCGAAGTGTTCGAGGATGAAGTAAGCATTTGCATCGATGGACCATATGTGATCTGCATACTCCTGAAGGATATCGATACGGGACTGATCATACATACCCCATGCATTGATATTACCAAGCGTATTGTTTTGTGTAAATCCTTTGGAGAGGTCAAAACGGAAACCATCGATACCATATGTTTCCATCCACCATGACAGCACCCTTTTTACAAAGTATTTTGTCTGCGCACTTTCGTGATTGAAGTCGTAGCCTACGTTGAAATCGTGCTTCGCTGCAGGATTGAGCCAGGGATTGTTCGCTGATGGTCTGTTTTGTGCAGCATCCCAGTATAATTGTGCGAGTGGGGACTGTCCAAACGCATGGTTGTATACGACATCCAATATCACCGCGATGCCACGTGAATGACATTCTTCGATCAGAGATCTGAAAGCATCGGCTGAACCATAGTACTTATCAAGTGCCATGTGATACGATGGGTTGTAGCCCCATCCAAGATTGCCTTCAAACTCCTGCACGGGCATCAGTTCAATTGCATTGACGCCGAGTCGCTGAAGGTAATCAAGCGTGTCTTGAAGCGCAGTGTAGGAATGTGCATCGAGAAAATCACGCATGAGTAATTCATAAATGATGAGATCTGATTTTTCAGGCTTTGGATTCAAAGGTGCTGTAGTCACCGTGGGCTCTACCACAAAACTGCTGACCATACCTGACGTAAGACCATATGGATATTGAGGCATATCAGGATACGTTTCGGTCGTAATGGCTCCATCGTTGAAAGGATCGAGGACGAGGGTGCTATATGGGTCCCCTATTCTAATGGTTCCATCGACAACATATTGATAACTGTATCTTGACCCAAGATCCAAATTAGGTATCTCGATCCACCATTTATTTCCATCCAAAGATTTCTTCATCTGAAAATCTGATCGAAGTTGCCAGTTGCTCATATCGCCGTTGAGATATACGTAGGTCTTACCCGGAGCATGGAGTTGAAAGTAACCTGTATTTCCATCGATGATAGTCAGTCCATCTTCTCGTCCGGGAGGTGGATCTTCAACATCGATGTTGAGTATAACCGTATAAAAAAAACATTGGGTTAGTGTGTCCCCACTCCGAATGGCTTGAAAACAAACTTCATGGTTTCCTGCTTCGTGTACCGTGAGATTAAATTCGATCAGGTCACCATAGGTGTGATAAAGGGCTGATCCATTATCGAAAATATATAGATCTGCATCTTGACTGGTTGCGCCTTTGATTAAAAGCGTTTCATTTTCAAATAAGGCAAGAGAAGCTTCCTGGGGAGCAAGTATAACGGACTGAAAGGCTACATCTGCCGGATAGACCGGATAGAAAATATCACCTCCATCTGTCCCACGACCCACGATACTTCCATTGGCATTTCTAAACACAAATGCGAGCGATTCTACTTCTTCACCCTCAGGGACGCCATAGAAGTCTTTGATATTATAACTGATGGAGTGTTTGTTATTGCCGAGGTAGGTCATCAATACTTTTGGGTCAGGCGTGCCCCATACACCCTGTACATATTTCCAATCCGTCGGGCTTGTACTGGCAGAAGTGATCAGGCCTGTGTGCGCATAGACAGGGGATATGCCGGTCAGCGCGCCATTGCCCTGTGCAGCATTAAAGATGATCGTGACATCATCTGTCACTTTAGGGAAAACAGGAATGACTTCGACAACCTGGCCGGAAATGGAAGAAGTACAGAAGACAATGAGCGTCAGGGTATAACCCAGGAAAGTCAAGACATTACGCATAGTATAGGATTGAAGAGGGGATTGTCAAATATCCAAAGGACTAAGGTAACACCAACGGCTTGCTTGAGAGGTAAAAAAAAACCTAGGGGACCATGTATGTCATTTTGCGGACATTCCCAGATCGATTTAAATGGCGAGTGAAAAAACAATGGGTTATCGTCTCTGAGCCAGATATTGTTCAACCCTTTCCAGGAATAATTCATGTAACTTTTTAGCTAGCGGGTGAACTGCTCCGTCTCCGATGACCATATCATCTATTTGGACCACAGGTAAAACACCTTTCGTCGTTGCGGTCAGAAATGCACCGGCCATCCAGGGGACTTCTTCCAGGTGGATGGGTCGCTCCTGTACCTCCAGATTGTGTTCAGCTGCCAAGGCAAGAACCTGTTTCCGCGTAATACCTTTTAACATCCCTTTAGCCGGTGTCACGAGGACACCATCGGGATCAATAAAAAATATGTTGCATCTCGAACACTCTGAAATCTCTCCTTTCCAATGATAGAGGATTTCAAAAGCTCCTGCCTTTTTCAACTGAGGCTGCACTTTCATGGATTCGATATAAACAGTTGTCTTGGCTTCCGGTGTATCTCGCTGATAACCGTTGCTGATCAGGCTCACACCTCGCTCGTGAAGTGCAGGATCATCTGTCGGAAGACCGTGCAGCATCATGTAGACATTCTTTTTTTTAGGAATGGTGTACCCGTCATCACTAAAACCACCTGTGACGACTACTCTAAAACCGGCCCTATCCACTTCGTTGGCTTTGATCATCTTGTAAATCAGGTCCAACCATGCCTCAGTGGAAATTCCTGTTTCAAAATCCATGATCCGCATGGAGTTCTCCAGACGTTCAATATGATCTTCAGCAAATACAGGAATCCCTTCGAGCACCCTGAAGTAATCAAATATACCCAACCCTCTCAAGAGACCAAGGTCATATACCGGAATCAGTGCCTTTTCCAGAGGAAGGATTTCACCGTTGATGTAGATAGAAGGATAGAGCATTTTACTGTTTAATGTTTAGCGGTAGAGTGGTTATAAAGGTATTTGTTATTCACATATTTTGTGGATAGATCCTGTGTTGAGAAAGTTTAGTTTATGCGCCGCTGGCGCCTAAGTTTAGAGCGTTTAGTTTAATTGTGACCGATCGACCTGCTTCCTATCTCCTGTTTCCTGTCTCCTTATTTCAACACATTCCAATGCACCCCATCAAACAACATTAGCTTATTATTGGTGGGATTGAAACAGATCAATCCTGTCAAAGGCGCATAGATCTGATCCGGATCAAGAATCGGTAAAAGAAATGCTTTGCCACCGGTTGGGTTGATATCCATGACAGAGGAGGGGTGTTTAAAGTTCTGATTAACTGCTATACCAGGTACAAGCGTCGCCGGTGCCATAGACACTGGAAGCGTTGTTGCCACAGAAGATAATGGTTGCCATTCATTGCCATTGTAACATCTCATCAGACCAGATGTATTGTCATAGATGAGCATTCCGGGAGTCGGATGCTGGATATTTAAAATTTCTGATGCAGTAAATACAGGTAAATTGACTAATCCATCACCAAGTTTGACAAGAGAAGAAGAACTGATCGTACTTCCGGGTATTGACAACGTGCCAAATGATTCAGGTTCTACCTCGGCAGTATATTGTAGTACTGCATCCTGTAGGATTTTTCTCCATTCCACTCCATTGAAAAAAACCAGTGCGGCACTATCATTGAGAAAAGCAAGTTGCCCTCCGGTAGGTGCACCCAGGTTGCCAAGTGTGGTGGATGATATCACCGGTAGTTGGATTCCCTGTTGACCGGAATACACCAACAGACTCACGCTTTCTCCGCCATGTATAAAAGGATCAGGAGTATTCGGTGCTTTAAAGACCACATCTGCATATCCGGAGGTGATCGTATCCCGCATGATGAGCAATTGACCGAGAGTCCTTACAGAAAAGAGGCTCTTGCTTTTGATGGTGGCATTTAATCCCGGATGTGGAATCATCATATCCGTAAATATTTCAGTCCAAACCGGCCCGAAAGTATTTGCGCCTCGCTTATATATTTTAAAATCAAAGTCATCGGCCATCCAATGGCTCAAAGCCCCACAGTCGTAAAAGTTCATGCTGTCCAGTGCAGGAAAATCCTGGTTGGTACCATAATTATTGACAATCCAGTATGCCCCCTGTGGTGTCTTAATCTGAGGCACCGTATCCGGCAACACATTCAAATGACTTACTACTACTTTACCATTTGGATTGATAGCCCCAAAGCCAATAGCAAGATCACCACCATTGTTGAATGAAACATTTCCATTATTCTGGACAAGTAATAGCTGGCTGGTTCCTGACCCGACAGGAACATTGGAAGTAATGATGTTTGCACTTCCTGACAAGACGCCGTCTATTCCATTTGCTTTGTCAATCACTTCTCCGGATGACACATCATCAAACTGATAATAGCCTACGATCGTCTGATCGATTGAAGGGTTTTTGATGAGATGGCGGCCGAGCCTGACTTCATCTTCAGTAAGTGCCCGGTTCCACACACATACTTCATCAACCTCCCCTTTGAAGTTTCTATCATTCCACCCCTGATAGCTGCCTATACGCACATTATCAATCGTGATTGATTCAACATTGGTGTTGTGAACTGCTGAAACACCATTGACATAAAGTGTAGCAGATCCTGGTTTAACCACCATGGCTACATGTGACCACTCTCCTGGTGCAACAGTAAGGTTACTATCCCACCACCATGCGCCACCTGGCCAATGATAAGCGAGTGTATTATTTGCTTCTCTGAAATTAAATCCTGCAGCTGCTCCATCATTCATCCAGATTCCTGCATATTCGTTTTGAATGCCTTGCGGTTTGATCCATGCTGTGATCGTGAGTGTCTGAGTTGTAAAATTTAGATTATCAACTTTCAGATATCCGGGTTGAGATGGAATGTACATAGCACCACCGGGTGTAGTATCAATCACACACCTGTTGTCTGCAATGATCATATCCTCAACCGTAGCTGTATCGTTACCATTGATATCATGGATGATGAGCGTGACATCATACACGCCCGGACTATTGTACACCACTTTAGGATTACGAATCGAAGACGTAGATGGCGTACCGCCGGGAAAACTCCATGACCATGTAGCGCCTGATTCTTGTAATACAGAAAGATCCGTAAAGTAGGCTGTGTCTCTGTTGCAAAACAAGTATTGCTTTTGGACAGCAGGAATGGCTATCGGTGATGAAGGTTCAAAAAAAGTTGACTCCCACACGGACCGGTCTGTTGCATTACGAATTTTACCCATTCTGTACCAGGGTAGCATTTTTACGGAATGGGTGCGTGCCGGAAGGCCGGTATTAAAGAGTTGCCAGTCTGGTAATGTGGCATTGCGATAATAAACACTTGTACGCGTGCCGATATAAATGCCTCCATCCGTACCTTTCTGATGCATGAGGCATGTAGGATATTGTCCATTGAGCCCTGTGCCACTGATATTGGTCCAGGTACTACCACCATCGTTGGATGTATACACCTTATAGCCATTGTACCCCGGGTAACCATTATACATGGATGTTCGAACGATCCATACTTTCATCGGATCGTTTGGATCAACGGCGATATCATAAGGTATCCATAGATCTGCATTATTTAAAACAGCGGCAGGCGGAGTAACTTCTGTCCAAGAAACACCAGCATTCAGGGATCTGTAAATTCGTTTTGTGCCCCACCAATCCGGAAAGGTGCAGACATATAAAACATCAGGATCGGACTGACACATGTCCATCGCTGCAACGTCTACGCCAAAATTGTATATCTCTTCGTAGGTAAAACCATTGTCCCTGGTCAACATCAGACTTGTTTCTGATCCGGAATACCAGGTGCCATAATAGTGCGGATGAAAAAGCAATTTACTGGACTGTCCAACGATGTAGGTACTGTTGGGCTGAAACTGAAAGTCGCGCGTGGCAGGTGTAATCGTCCTGTTACTTTGCAGCTGTTTGATGTTATAATTGCTATAGGCCTGACGATCAAAACCAGGATTGACAAATCCGCCTACGCCATCGCCACCATCGGTACATATCCATCCATTGATATAGGTGCTTTCTTCTTTCATCAGGGTGCCATTATGATACGCACCACCGATCATGACATCACCATACCAGTGTCCCATACCAAAGCCCCAAAAATCGGAACCTGCGATACCGACATTACGTCGTGTAAAATTAGCACCACGATCATCTGAATAAAAAATACCCCCATCTCCACATACCCACAACTCTCCGCTATGCTCCATGTAATGCAGGTCATGAATATCAGCATGGACATAATTAGGTTTATAGGAATGACTCCAGGCCGAAGGGCAAACAAAACTTGCTCCTTCATTACCAGATACCCACAGGTTGACACCACATACCCACATTGAATCTTTATTATATGGGCTCACCCCGAAAGCAAGATCATAATAATATTGACCACCGTCATCAAGCCCCTGATCATTCCATGCCATGAGATTCATGTTTGATGAACTTGGTGGACCGGCAGGTTGTGGGCCGCAGCATTGAAAAGTCCAGGTAGATCCTAAATCGGCACTCACATAAACGCCATAAAGGCCACTGCCTCCATTGGCCGAGCCTGTGGCAAGAGCATAGACTTTATCCGGAGCATCCGGTGTGACAGCTAATTCTGTTCGTTGTTGGTGTTCGCCGGCACCGATATTTGGACTCGGCCATCCGGTGGAATATTGCGTAAAGGAATTGCCGGCATTGAGCGATCTAAAAAACTCTGTTTTATCTCCATTACGACGTACGACATATAAGGTGTCTGGATCTTCCGGATGAAACTCTATTTCGAGTATGTCACCACCGAGCACATTCGTCCAGGTGGTTCCTCCATTTGTAGTTCTATACAATGCTTCATCCGTAGCGGCGAAAACAGTTTGAGATTGATCAGGTTTACTACGAATATCTTTTGTGCTAAAGGTATACCCCATGAATGTAGCATCTCCTGTAGGCGACCATGTATTTCCTCCGTTGGTGCTTTTATAAATGTTGGATAAGAGTTCGGCGTAAATGATATCTGCATTGGTGGGGTTGATTTCAATGGAGGTGACACTTCCTGTCAGAAAATCATTAGTTTTTGGTGACCAGTTTACGCCATGGTCTGTACTTTTCCACACACCCGCATTTGCTGTGCCGGCATAGATGACGTTTGGATTTGAAATAGATTGTTCTACGGTGTATACGTGAGCTGAACCGGGGGCATAACTTCTGCCTGCAGCTGTGTGATCCCAATCGATCGGGCCGACGGTGGACCAGTTGGCAGGAGTCCGGTTTTGTTTAGCTGCAAAATATTTCTGCAGATAAATAGAATCATAAAAAGGATCCGGCACCACGTTTTTGCTCAGGCCGTAAAGCCAGCGCTTATAGTATTGGGTATGTTGGTTTTTGACAAAGGGGTTGGTCTTGTAATATTCTTCATAGAGGCGCATCACTTCACCGGGGTCCGCGTCTGGCTTATACATCTCGGTGACCCACGTGGGAGCTACCTCTGCCTGTCGGAGCGTATATGGATACTCGCGTTGTGCGTTGAGATCTGTTATTCCCGGCGTGCCAAAAGCAATAGCGGCAATAATAAAGAAGTGGTAATACACGCGAAAAGATGTTTCAATCTGAATCAACCTGGCTTAGTTTAAAACGGTTAATTGGCGTCGGGGCGGGGCATAAAAGTACTCATCCCGGAGGAAAATCACATCATAATGGTACAGGATTGCCGGAAAAAGTCGGCTACTTTTCATCCAGGTCATCGATATGCATGAGATGCAACATCCGATGTACCAGTGGTGCAAACATCACGGCCTCCGTGCTGAGAAATATCACGCCGCTGAATAAGGCATAACACCCTGCGAAAAACTTAGCGGATGAAGTCCGCATCACGTCGATCGGGCCCATGCCTGTAAGGATCATTGACGCATTGATAAACGCATCTATCCATGACATGCCGGTATAGAATTTATACCCGACCATACCAATACCAAGGCTAAAAGCCAGCAGGACCATCGCCTAGAGAAGGAACTCGAGCTGACGTTTGTAATATGCTGCTTTAGGGATCAGTGGTTTGTTTGTGGGTTCGAAATTGAAGATTCTTTCTGGCATGGGCCTTCGACAAGCTCAGGGACCAGTTCAGTTTTACTATTTATTTCATTTCATACTACTGAGGGACCTATTCAGTTTTGGTATTTAGTTCCTTTTAATCTCCTCAGGGATCATTTCCGTTTTGGTATTTACTTCCTTTTAATCTCCTCAGGGATCATTTCCGTTTTGGTATTTACTTCTTTTCATCCTCCCTCGGGAACAGTTTCTGATACTCCCGAATATCAAAATTCTATTGTACGCTCAGACGTGATTTCACGCTTTGTGAAACCTCCTGTTTCATTTTCATGGCCGGGTCTTCGATGGGTTGGTGATAGGTCAGTGAAACGGGCAACACGCCCGCCCAAACCGGCAGGTCATAGTCTTCGTCATCATCACCCGGAGGGCCCGTGCGGATTTTGGCGGATGCAGTATCGATTTCAATTGCGAGAACGGTGGTTGCCTTCATTTCGATTTCATTTGGGAGTCTTACCTCATTCCAGCGACCCGGGAGTATCTGATCTGAGATGATCTGCAGGGCTTCCATTTTTTCTGGTCCATCGAGTTCGCGGGCATGGCCATAGATCACCGCTGAGTGGTAATTCATCGAATGATGGAATGCAGACCTTGCAAGTACCAATCCATCGAACTGGGTGACGACTAAACAAAGAGGTCTGCCATCGGTCAATGCGGAAAGCATCCTGCTCTTACTGCTGCCATGCACAAAGAGTGTGTCTTCTTTACGTCCAAATGCAGTTGGTAACACAAAGGGCTGTCCCTGGTCCTCCCAACTCAGATGGCAGAGAAATTGCTGATCAAGAATACCATAAATAGTTTCTTTGTCATAAAATCCACGTTTCGGAAGCCTTTTTACAGCGTTGAGCGATGACTTTTCAAATGCATTATGCTCCATATTCAGAAAATTGGTCTCAAATTTAACCTTTTAAGCGCAGCTTTACATTGGCTTCTACGACCTACCACATACGATCACCACAGTCCAGCCAAGAATGGATTGAAGTCATCCGGCTTCTCATTGATTACAGAAATGAATTCAACAATGATTCCTGTTTCTCGTCCTTTGAAGCAGAGATGGCCAATATTGAATCACTCTATGATCAGGAAGGGCTGCTGAAACTTATTGCCATTTCGGAACCGGAAGAAGAATTGGTTGCCTGCATTGCATACCGCACCTTTGGGCCCGGCGTCGCTGAAATGAAACGGTTATATGTTAAACCTGCTCACAGGGGAAGGCACCTGGGCCGTATACTTGCAGAGACAATTATAGCGAAGGCTACGGAGCAGGGATTTAAAAAAATCATATTGGATACAATGGTGGAGATGAAGGCAGCACGGCAACTCTACCATCAACTCGGTTTTTACATGATTCCCCCGTACGATCATCAGGACCCTGAAAGAATTGTTTGTTACGAGAAAAACCTGAAGGAAAAATAATCTGTGGAGCAAGAAAAAAATATCTGGAATGCGCTGTTGAGCGCTGAGCAAAAAGCGAGATCTTCACGATTCAAACGTCTGTTGAATTCACCGGTCAGCTATCCGGTACTGATGGGTTTCAATAAGTTGGTGTATCCTTTGTTGAAACGCGGGGTATTTGTCTATGCGAAAACATTTTTTGGTATCCGCATGAAAACACTATTGCCCGCAGGAACGGACATCCTGCTCAATGGAATTAAATCGCATGATTCAGAAATCCGGCTCACAAAATTTCTTACACAGCATCTACATGCCGGGGATACGTTTATCGATATAGGGGCTCACTATGGTTATTATGCTTTGCTGGCGGCAAAACTCACAGGGGACGAAGGACATGTATTTGCAATCGAAGCATCGGGAAATTCCTTTGCTATCCTGAAGGAAAATACGCAGGCTCAAAAAAATATAGTATCGTATCACAATGCTGCGGGTGCAGAAGCAGGTGAGGTTGTGTTTTACGAATACCCGGGACCGCTAGCAGAATACAACACCACAGTGGAAGGTGCATACGATGAAAAGCCGTGGATCAAAAAGGTAAAACAAACCATCAATAGGGTTGAGACGCTGGTCCTTGATACATTGATTGCAACAAATCAAGTGACCGATACCATCATTAAAATTGATGTAGAAGGTGGTGAACTGTCGGTCTTAAAGGGACTTTCGAAAACACTGGCGGAAAGGGAATTTACGATTGTGACAGAACATCTGTATACCCGGGAGGCCAACTCCGCCCATCATCATGCTACTCATTTTCTGCTGGAAGCGGGTTATAAGCCGTACTCTATTTCAATGGATGGGTCGGTGAGGCAAATTGATCAAATTGATAGTTACATGGTGCGTGAAAAATTAGATTCGGATAATATTGTTTTTATGAAGGGTTAGGAGTTTGGATTACAATGTTAGATGGTGAAGGAAATGATGTGGTGATGTCAGACGATGCATGAGATGAAAGTTGAACATTCATGGCCCCGTAGGAGCCATAGGTCGGCAACTGTGTATGGGAAAAATATTTAATGCCCTGTAGGGGCATAAACTGGCTGCTACTAACCTGTGTCTTTTCTGTTGAAAAGTGTTTGTGTATGAGATGGTGATACCGAAGCAATCGGGTTGTGCCCCGATGGGGCACGTATGCTATTACTATTTTAGTGTTAACGACCTGTAGCCCCTACGGGACATAATTGTTTCCGCTCGCGTTGGTGACTGTTTCCTATCTCCTATCTCCTGGTTCCTGTCTCCTTCTTAAAATTGAAATTTGTAAATTCGCCTTTCACTTAAACAAAACAATATGCAATCAGCACTACTTCATTCGCACTCCGGCCTTCGCTGGATCCTTCTCATCCTATTGGTGGCTACGATCTTCAGCACCTTTGGCAAGCGTGATGGTAAAGTTCCGTTCACAGCCCAGGATAAGAAACTAAGTCTTTTTACCCTGATTGCTACTCACCTACAGGCGGTTCTCGGTTTAGGATTATATTTTATGAGTACCAAGGTTGATTTTTCATCGACGACAATGAGCAGTCCTATACACCGCTTTTTTACCATGGAGCACACCCTTATGATGTTGATTGCCATCATCCTGATCACCGTGGGATATGGGCATGCGAAGAAAGCAAATGCTAAAAAAGTATTCAGCTATTACCTGATTGCGCTGATTATCATCCTTATTGCGATTCCATGGCCGTTCCGGACAGCGCTGGGCGCAGGGTGGATGTAAGCGTGTAAGCGTGTAAGACAGTGAGAAAGTCAGAGTGTGGGCGTGTTGTCTTGTTAGGTTCTCAATGTTCATTGCTATTTGGTGCATAGCATACTTCCCCCAAATACAATGGTCTTACTTTCTCACTGTCTTACCTTCTTACCTTCTTACAACTATGATTGATACTTTAATCGACAGATGGCACTCCTCCTTCGGAAGTAATGATCCCGACGTCACCGTCCGTGCACCCGGGCGAGTCAATATCATAGGGGAGCATACTGACTACAATGAGGGATGGGTGCTTCCCGGTGCCATGAGCCGAAGCATCTACATCCTTGCATCCAGGAAGTCAACAGCTGGCCATCACTGGATAGCGTATGATCTTGACGAAGAAATCGAATCCGTAGAAAACATATTTGAATATGGTGAATATCCCTGGGCGAAATATATTGAAGGTGCCATTCGATTATATACTCCTGACATTGGTTCATTGCAATTGCTGGTAGGAGGCGACCTGCCTGTGGGTGCCGGTATCTCTTCATCCTCAGCACTGGTATGCGGTGTTCTATATGCATTGCAACAATTGTCGGGGCGGAATGAATCTAAAGAGGAGCTTGCGCTGACAGGCCAGCGTGTCGAGCGGGAGGTCATCGGTGTACAAGGCGGGATCATGGACCAGTTTGCCATCATGATGAGTCAGCCCAGGCATGTGATGCTGCTGGATTGCCGTACAAGAGCATATCGACTCATCAGCGCTGATCTTCCCGGATGCAGGTGGATACTGATCAATACCCGGGTCAAACATGCACTCATCGACAGTGATTATAATCAACGTGCAACCCAATGCAAGCAGGCTGTTGCCATCATTCAGGAATCTTTTCCGGCAGTTAATAACTTGAGAGATGTATCTATGGATATGCTAGCGGATGTAAGTCTTTCGGATACGTTGCGCAAACGATCGTTGTATATTCTAGAGGAAAATGATCGGGTGCATCAGATGGTCAACGCACTTGCAATGCACAATGCCGAAATGGTAGGTAACCTGCTCAAGGCATCACACCAAGGATTGAGATATATGTACGAAGTGAGTTGTGATGAATTAGATCATCTCGCTGATTTTGCTAATCAATATGATGGAGTTGTTGGTGCCAGGATGATGGGTGGTGGATTTGGGGGATGCGTCATCTGCTTGTTAAAAGAAGACGTATTAGAAACCTTTTCCATTGCGTGTGTTGACTCCTATCTCGATAGATTCGGGTTTGAACCTGAGGTAATCTTGTTTGAATTAGGCGCCGGAGTGGAACGAGCTGGAAACTAATATACCCACACGTGATCATCTACCATTTAACTATTTAAAGAGTATCAGTTGGACATCTGTTACACCATTTACCCAATGTTTTATCATCGGTTCTATAGATATAAAATCACCAGGCATAAGTGTTTCCCTTATGCCGTTTTCGTTTTCGAACAAAGCGTTCCCTTCTATACATAAGAGAAAAGCGGGAACTTGGGTGACATGTTCCTTCAGCATTTGACCATGCATAATCCGGATGGCTGTTGCACCACCCTGCCCGCCTCTAAAAAGTGCAATTGCTGATACGGGTTTATCTTCTATGTGTACATCTTTTACGTTCATGTGAATTAATTTTTAGGTCTATTTCATTTCTACGACAAAAAGCTCTCTGTGTGAATATAACTAATTAAATACGAGTAACCTGTGATTCCCCTATTTATCCGAAAGATCACCCAATAATACTCCCCAGAACGTAGAAGAGAAAATGACAGCCGAAGGCAGGCGTAAAAAGTGGCCTTAGGGAGGAGGCGTTTTGAGCGGAGATTTAAGCAGGCCACAAACAACGCTGAGCTGGAATATATCGAGATGCGTTTCAAAAACCAGCATGGTGTCCAAATCGATAATTGCCATTGACATCACCAAGCAATATTCCATAAAACGTTTCGATTACCAAATCCGGACATGCATTCGGACGGTTATCTATACCTGTCCAAAGGCATGATGGTACCTGTGGAACTCTGTATTTAGAATATCCAACTCCATCATCTTTCGGAAATACATTTGACCTGGCGTACGCCGGATCAAACTCAATCGTGCTCTTGCTGACAAATAACCAATCCTTAGAACTTGAAGATCCAGCGATCGGTGTACCATCAACATTATAATTCCATGCTTGTCTGTATTCATCTGTGATCAATAGTGTCCGTTGATTGATCTGAGATACATCCCCGGCACTGATGACCCCATCCATATTGACATCCATCGCTATCATCTGGAATATCGATGGTATAAAACCAGGATTATCTATCAAAACTTTTCTGACCAAAAAGGCATCGAAACTATTGATGACAGCCTGGACATCTGTAGTATCCTCAATATCCCTGTCCATTAAAAGATGTGCCCCATTCTCCAGGTCATGGATGAAGGCGCCATCCAAATCAGGATGTAAAACATTAATAGAGGATGTGTCGCATGTCGTATTCATGCCCGTGATTGTGGTAACCAAAAAATCCATCGGGTTATCCATGTCATACACCATAGGACTATTATCTGCCCAGAAGGCGAGGCTACCCAGAAAAGTGGTGTTCCGGACAGTAGAAAAAATACCGGGTAGAATAGAATCATATTGCACAACACTTCCTCCGGCAAAACTCTCCTGTATAGATGCTATCCTGATCACCGTAGAATCTACTGCACCAAATGCAGGGCGTTTAACGAATTCTACACATACTAATTCACCGATGCCAGAAAAGAAAGTGCCTAACGGAGCGAGCTCGTTTAAATAAACAGCGATCTGCATTTGCTGCTGGAGCAGGTCAATACTGAAATCTGTGCTATACAAAGCCGGATCTAATAAATCATCGCTTTTCAGGATGATTCCAGTGGGGATGATCATTGTATTGTCGAATATTAGTGTGATATCAAACCCAATGACATCCGTGATGCCGGCGCCGAATACAGTAATAGGTATACAAACCCTTTCCTTATTACAAAATTGCTCAACATCATCTACGCCATATGGATTGACTGTAATATAAACTGGTGCAGAAGTAGTCTGGACACCGAAATCTCCCGTGGCAACGGCTGTGATCTCCCCATTTGTAGCAGCTACAAATGAACCTTCATATGGTGGCGAATCATCTACACCCAGAGACGTTCCATTAAAGAAAAATTCAACCTGGAGGATAGCACTGTCTATGTCCGTGGCTTGTGCAGTAACAGAGACAGTCTGTCCTGATAAATAGTAAGCACCATCTGTCGGCGAGGTAATATTGACTATAGGTGGTTGATCTGCCTGCCATGATAAATCAGGTGAAGTATACTGGCCTACGTCCGGTGTTTCAGCTATCCATTGTTGTATTTCTCCTGATATTGTATTTCTGATTTGTAGATTCAGTTGTCCTGAAAATGCGCCAGCAGTTGTAAACTGGCCAATTAAAACCTTATTCGTTGCATTTGGTCCCTGGAGGGGAGTCGTAAAACTCGTAAGGGCTCCATTGCTGATGATCAATTCATTTCCATTCAGATTCGTATTGTCAAAAATCAAAAAGTCTGTCGGATTGATACCTATCAGTGACCAGGTGGCAGTAGATATACTACTGATGTTTCCGTCATTGGTATTGATGGGTATTCCTGCTGCCGGGTCATTGTTTTGCAGCAACCCATTAAGGTTTGGAAATGCGGGAATAGCTCCGTTTGTATCTTCCGGTTTGACCACCCCTTCCGTAAGAGAACTTGATCTCCCGGTGGAAAACCATGAATCAAGTAATACGGTATTTTCATCAATGGTATTCGTAGGAATGGAATACCCGAAAATCATTCCTCTGTCTTCGTTATTAAAAAAGGGTTGTGTGGATCTGATGACCAGTGTATCGATTTCACCGGAACTACCATTGGTAGCGCCAAAGATCGCTTGCAGCTCCCATTGGGGGGCCATATCCACATAGACTCTATACGTCACAGCATCGACAGGCACGGGAAAAAAGGGTGTAGAAGAATCATTCAGATCTGCGATATAATATTTCTCAATGACGATCCCTTCAAATCCGGGTTGAGCACCGATTTTGGCACAGGTGCACAGGATCAAAAACAGGATCGAAGATTTCAGCTTCATGCGTGTGTTGATTTTCTACTAAAAAATCGAGGCCACCTCCCATGGGAGGCAGCCTCGAAAAACAATTTATTCTATCAGAAAAGAAACGTACTTGTTTCTATTTCCCAACAAAAACTCTTTGAGCTGATGTATAGTCATCACTGAATACTCTGATCGTGTAAAGACCTGCAGGGAATGAGGAAACATCAACACGCTGATTGCTGTTAGCAGACACTGTGATGTTTGACAACATTACTCTTCCGCTCATATCCATGATTTCAGCTGTTACCTCCTTTGAAATACCGATGTAAAGGAAATCACTTGTTGGATTCGGATAAACATTGAAAGTAACATCAGCACTGCTGGTCGTGCGTAGCGTAATTTCCACATTGACTTTATCCCCATTCAGGTAACCAATAGCAGCATTGATATCTGAAGCTTCGATGGAACGATCTGACAAGGCGGTAAACCTGATCATGAAAGCCACTTCGCCTTCTTTCAATACATCAAGACTGTTTGATGTGATACGGAGTTTGCTGTCATTTTCATTGAAATGACCTACTGCCTGAATACCGCTTGCGATCAGCGAGTGGTAAGCAAGTTTGTTTCCGTTGAAATCAAGGTTTAAGTCGATAGCATTGATGTCTTCAATTGAATTGAAGGTAACTGGCACGTCAACAAAGTTCTCCGTGTGCTGAGCTTGTCCAACACCTATATTCACTACATCTGAAGATCTGATTAATACATCAACGCTGTTTTTGTAATTACCATTTACATCACCGTACATGACACCGATGTATTCCTCATCACTGATGATCGGGCAAGTGGAGAAGCTGATCACTGGAGCATTCAGGCAGAAAGGTACCTGTGGTACTCTACGTTTTGAGTAACCAATACCATTGTCTGCAGGGAATGAGCTTGAAATAAAGTAAGCCGGATCGAACGTTACTGCGCTGTTGTCAATAAACTGCCAGTCCTTAGAAGCTGAATAAGTTACTTTAGGTGTTCCATCGCTATTGTAGTTCCACTCCTGTCTGAATTCATCAAGGATCAATACAGCTCTTTGGTTGATTTGAGATACGTCACCCGCAGATACTACACCGTCTCTGTTTACGTCCATGGCAATTGCTTGGAAAACACTTGGTACAAAAGAAACGTCATCGATGATCAACCTTCTGGTCAATAAAGCATCAAAACCATTCACTACTTCCTGAACGTCTGTTGCCGGAGCGATGTCTTTTCCAATGGTGATTTTCAAGCCATTTGTAAGATCATAGGTAAATTCTCCTAAAGCATCTGTGTTAGAAATTGGGCCTACGAGTGCTGTTGGGCTAGCTGCGCTGGC
Organism: Chitinophagales bacterium; assembly: GCA_038203965.1. Taxonomy (GTDB): domain Bacteria; phylum Bacteroidota; class Bacteroidia; order Chitinophagales; family Saprospiraceae; genus Opimibacter. The sequence continues at coordinate 19,731 of JBBRDL010000013.1, forward strand.
TAAGCTACAATCAATTGAGTTGTTAGCCTGGATGGTAACCGGTACACTGTTTCCGATTGGGCTACGATCTTGCCAGAATTCAACTCTTGCAGTCATCACTGTATCGCGGAATGTTGAAAATTCTCCAGGAGATACTGGGTTCTGATCCTGAACGCCATTGAAATAACTTTCCTGCATATCTGTTACTGTCACAGTGGTCTGATCAGTAGCAAGGAAAGCCGGCCTCTTTGCAAATTCAACACAAACGATATCACCTATTCCGGTGAAGTCTGTTCCGAAAGGTGCGTCTACATCGATGAAAACGGAAATCAACATTTCCTGATTAACCAGATCGATGCTGTTGTCAGTTTCAAAGAAGTTCACATTGACCATGTCACCACTCTTGATGACGTTGCCTGTAGGGTAGATCTTGGCATTGTCCCATGTCAGAACCATGTCGAAACCAATGACATCCGAAATTGCTGAAACAGCTTTGATCGGAATACATACTGTTTCTTCATTACAAACCTGGCTTACATTTTCAACCACATAAGGTGATCCAAGTGGGTTGATTACGTTTACTGGTATTGATGCTGAGTTGCCTGTCAGACCTAAGTTGTCTGTTACGACTGCTGTAATGGTGTTAGCACCAAAAGGAGCAACAAAAACTGCATTCCAGGAAATCGTGTATGGAGATGGACCGGAGTTATCAACACCGATAGAGAGACCATTTACAAAAAACTCAACCTGAGCTACTGTACCGTCTGTATCATTAGCGTTTGCGCTGATTGCCACCGGACCTTCAGGAACAAAAGAACCTGAAGTTGGCGCAGTGATATTGACCGTAGGAGCTACGTTGTTTGAAATCATAATATTCTGATTTACTGAACCTGTTGCACCAAGGCCATCAGTTGCAGTAGCTGTAATCACGCGCACACCAGCTGGTGTAGCCACGAAAGAAGCCTCATAAGGAGCACTTGCATCAACACCAATGGATGAACCATTGAAGAAGAACTCAATCTGTGTGATACCATCAGTATCCGTAGCAGTAGCAGAAATATTGACTGTAGTACCTGTGATAGCTGTAAGAGGAGCTGTAAGGATCACCACCGGAGGATTATTTCCAAGGATGTCCACATTGATCGCATCTGTAGCCGTAGCACCACCATTGTCTGTAGCAACAGCTTCAATTAAGACTGTTTCTGTTACCAGACCAGCTATGAAAGAAGCTGTGTAAGATGGACCTGTATTATCTACACCAATAGATACACCATTTCTAAAGAATTCAACCTGAGTGATTGTACCATCTGTGTCAAAAGCAGCAGCTGTAATGTTTACAGTAGCACCTGCAGGGAAGTCATCACCGTCATTAGGAGCAGTGATGTCCACTGTAGGAACTGCATTTGGTCCCCAAGTAAGAGAAGGATGTAAGAACTGACCTACGGCAGGTGTTTCAGCAACATACTGCTCAACAATTCCAGTTGCGATTTCACGGATCTGGATGTTAATCTGTCCGGAGAACACACCAGCTGTGGTGAATTGACCAACCAATACTCTGTTAGCTGAAGTAGTACCTTGTAGTGGTGCTGTTACACCTAGAGCGCCATCGCTAATTAATACTTCATTAGCAGGGCTATAGCTATTGGTACCAAACATTGGATCAAGAAGTAATTCTAATCCAGGTGTTGGTGTCCATGTAAGCGTTGAAGTTGAAGGTACGTTTCCATCTTCAGTGGTCAATGGCAATCCTGAAAGAGGATCTGCATTGATCAACAGAGTACCAGGATTGTGTGGGAACGTAGGTGTAGATCCATTAGTATCTTCTGAAGGCATTACTTCCAGTACACCATTGGTAGTGGCTGAAGGTCTTCCTGTCGTAAACCATGAATCTAATGCTACTGTATTCTCATCAATTTGGTTAGCGGCAATATTGTACCCGTACAGATCACCTCTATCCATATGATTCCAAAAAGGCGCTGTAGATCTGATCACTAAGGTATCTACCTCACCTGTGCCTACGTTGGTGGTACCAAAAAGGGCTTGTAATTCCCATCCTGGAGCCATGTCTACGTGCAATCTGTATGTAACAGCGCCCACTGGAAGGGGATCAACCGCTCCAGGGTCTGAATAGGCTACGTCTGCCGCATTAGCGACATAGTAGTTCTCTATAATAAGACCTTCAAACCCTACCTGCGCTGTGACGGCGCCGGCAAAGAAAAAGGCCATGCAAAAAATGCTAAATAATTTTTTCATAATTTTTATTTTTTGTCTTGGTTTTTGATGATTGGATTAGTTACAGTTTGTATTGAATGCACCAAGTAACTGAAGGAAGTCAGTACTATTTGTTGTTCCATCTATGTTGAGGTCAGTCGGGCAAGACTGTAAGTTGCCCTGGAGGCCGATCAATGCATTGTAAGAACACTCAGATAACCATGATTTTTCGCCTACTTTGAAAGCACCTCTGTACGGTGCAGGTGTGAAAAATCCATCTACCGGAGGTAATGAAGTTGTTGTAATATTAGCACCTGGGAGCATGTCATGCTTAGTAGTCACTGCATTGTTACTGACGTTCATACTATGAATACCTGAGAAACCTGATAAAGACACAAGCGTTGTGTTTCCATCTGCTGCAAATTTAGCCAGGTCAGCAGGACTGCCACCGGCTCCACCTACACGTACTTCTTGACCTGCAGTGACACCGATGAAAGTATTGTTTTGCATAACCAACGTGCCTGCATTCCATGCTGCATAGCAGTCATTCGTTGCTACTGGAGCACCAGGTCCTGTACCATCCGCATCAATAAAGTGTGTGGTTGTATTTCCAAATTGTGCACCTCTGTTGTAATTGGAGAAGACAGAATTTCTGATTTCACCACGTGAAGCTTCTTTCCACTCGATTGCCTGGTTATTATCAACACCACCTCCGTTGATACCTGCGGCACCTATAAAAGTTGCATTGTAGATTTTCGGATTTGCATGGTATGTGCACTGTAAGGCATCATCGCTGTCAAGTTCAAATCCATTGTCACCACCAGGAGCCGTTGTTAAGTCTGTTTTAACCACAACCCAGAACTGGCCGTTTCCACTCCAACCTTGATCCCAATCGAATCCGTCATCGTCATTAAACAATACAGTAGCATACTTAAGATCTACTGAACCTCCGAAAAACTCAATTCCGTCATCAAGATTTGAAAGGACTTCGATGTGATTCAATGTAGTTCCACGACCAACTGATCCAAGTGTCAGACCGTTCAACTCATTGGCTAAACCAGCGATATCACCCGCATGACGGATAGATACATAGGTCATGATTCCGGAGTTGTCATTGTCATCATGTAAACCTGGAGCTGCTCCATAGTTGTTCCTTGGCTCTGAAGAAGTAAATCCTTCAATAAAACCAATACCATCAGAAACGGTATTTGATCCGAAACCACCTTTGAGGTTATTCCTTGCTTTACCAAGTAATACAACACCACCCCATTTTCCTTTGTTGGTAATGCCATAGGTACCATTCATGGCATCATCATTTGCTGTAAATACAATTGGACATTCGCATGTACCCGGAGCGAAGATCTTGCCACCTCTGGATACGACAAGTGCATTCGCATCACCAGCTATACCGAGAAGGCCTTTCACTACTGTGCCAGGTGCAATCGTGATTGATTTTCCATCACCGACGTATATTTTGTCGTTGAGGAGATACGTGGTATCACATGACAACACTGTGTTTTGAGCTGTCAGGTTTCCATCTACATCTGCCTTTAAGGAAAGGTTAGAGGTAGGTCTTGTAGCCACCGCGGGACAACCACAGGCAGCTCCTAAATCATTTTGCGCATTGGCAGTCATTGCGAATCCAGCAGCCAATACAGCCACTGAGAAACGTAAGTGTTTCATTAACATGATCAAATAGTTTAAGGTTAAAAGAAATTGGTTTATGAATGCCACAAAAGTAGATTCGCAATATTACCAAAGACCTTTTTGACTATCATAAAATGGTAAAATCATCGGTGTGCATTTGATTATATATTTACAAATACGAAGTGAACCATTTAATTTTCTAACGGAATAGGATCATATAGAAAATGCACCATGTATGTAAATATTTACATTATGCTTTTAAAATATCATTTGAGAACTGAACTATGAATTGATCAATGCTTTGCTTCCTCCATCAAGGATTCAATTTTGATGAACCGGAAAATAAGAATGTCATTTTAGTTTTTTATACAACGGATGCTGAATCCATAATTAGGATGTCCGGTATATCTGAAGATGCCAGATTTTTTATAATCCAGATATCTATACCAGGCATATCCATTACGTTTGGTGGATGTCCACCAAAATCCACTATGTCTGGCTGGCGGTATACCCCATTGACCATTGAATACCCTGCAGCTGCCCCCTGTCGCTGAAAATCCTGATGAATTTGTTGCCCACACACCATCATATCTGATCCAACCTTCGGTCGTCGTAATTTCCATCTTTAGTTGATCCCCTTCATCTGTGCCTCGCCAATTCGTCTGAACAAGTTCTCCGACAGACATTCCCAGGTATTCTTCGAGGATCTTCCAATCTTCATCCGAAGCCACCCTCCATCCGTCAGGTGCGATTTTCTTGTCGGAATCGATGACATGAAGATTATACAGTAATTGTGTAGCCGAAGGACTGTTATTATAAACGGAGTAAGCTGGCATTGGGGTAGATGCCCATTCTTCACTTTCTGCTACTCTTTTGATCGGTTCTCCGGAGGAGAAGGAAGTTACCCGAAGGTCTTCGGCCATCCACCATTGGTTTCCGATTCTAATCGTCTGGTATGTATTTCCTTCAATGTCTGTTACTGTTCCTGTTTCCTTTATGGGCATATCCTCTCCATCATCTCCACATGCAGAAAACGACGTAACGACGAGCATCATTAAGACGAATCCTGTAAAACGAAAAAGAATAGATGTCCGATGCAATTGACTGGATAGATTGAAGAATGCTTTCATGATACTTTTGGTCGATTGTGTCTGCATTACATTTTAACAAATGAGGTAGCAACATTGGCCTTATTACTTTCTGAACGTAAAATGTAGCAACCCACTGTTAAAGCAGAAATGTCAATATAGCTTTCCTGCTCCTTCAGTATCCCTTGTTTTACTAATCTTCCAAACAGATCATAGATCGCATAAGGGATATCGTTATGTTCGATCTGCTCAGCATCAAGGTATAATTCATTGGTGGCTGGATTAGGATATACCGTGACATGCACCTGGTCATTGCCTGCTCTGGGTTGCAGATCAGGACAGACAATACTGATATCAAGATCATTGCAAAAACCTATATAGCAACACAGGTCAGCAATACTGAAATTGGCTGATGGGTTGTAATTGCATGCAAGTGAATCTGTACAACCAAATACGATCAGGGTTTGACATTGACTGTTATCTTCGCACGCAAAGGCTGTGTTTGCCTCCAGGTAAGCCGGATCTTTGCATCCGCAGGTATATGGATATGTCAACAATGATGAAAAGACTTCATTAGGTCCCAACATTTCATTCTGCGCAACATACTTTATAATCTTGGGTACACCACCATCGAGTATCTCCACTTCCAGGTTGATACTAAAGGTAATTTCTCCTTTTGTGGTAAGCTGTGCTACAAGGATTTTATTCTCTACCGGATCTACTCCGGTGACCCCTGAATTTTTTAGCAAAACATCTGTCCTGTTGAAACTATACTTTGGACTATCCGCGCCAAAAATCGTGGTGTCTGCATTGCTGAACAGATCTACAAAACCAACATCTATCCAGGCATTGGGCAGCTCGGTCAGAATGGACAATCCATCAGCCGCAATCAGTGGCAAACCCATTTGACTGTTCTCGTTAGTCAGCAAGCCAGTTGTAATAACATCTGAGCCTCCATCATTATTTACACCACCGATAATGGAACCATCTGTGTCCAGATCTTTGGGCACACCGAAATAAGCGCCTTGTCCAAATGACCTGCTGCATTGTCCAAGGGTGATATAACTATCCAATGGTACTGTTCCGGTTTCAAACCGGTTTCTGCTTAAATCCTTGCCAAAAGTGATGCCTTCTTCCCGGTGATTAAAAAATGGTGCAGTACTTGTGAATATCAATGGATGATTCTCATCTCCGTAGATAGCGAGTAGTTTTGCACCAGGACTTAAATCAACAAAGATCCTATAGGTGGAGGACCCCTCGTCGAGGTGACCGCCTATGGTATCTGTTGCATCCGCTGCATCAGAGATATAATAGGTTTCAATATAAAGCCTCTCCACCTGGGCGACAGCGCCCAGGCAAGATAGGCCTATAAGGAAGGTTATATGAATTAAGATTTTAATCATCTTCACGTAATGCGATTATAAGTTATAGGCTATACCAATGGTGTATTCTGTACCGAAGCGATAGTAATCGAAATCAAGCAAATAGCCTTCTTCATACGCATATGCTCTTCGTACCGGTTGATTGAAAATATCTTTTATGGTAAAGCTCACATTGAAATGTTTACCTAGCGGGTGAGCTATTTTAAAGTTTAATAAATGCCTGGGCATTTCATAGACATCAGGTGAAGCATCTGCTGAAGTCAATACCAGTTTAGGCCCCTGGATATTGTAACTCAATGAGGCAGAAAGACCACTTTGCGATAAGTAGTTGAGGATCGTATTGACGACATAGGGAGCCTGGCCGAACATATTTCGTTCGATCACACCCACCACATCCCAGGACTTAATACCGTCTTCGATACGTAATCTCCGATCTTCTACCTCCGTGTATGATTTGACGAGCGATACATTTGCGCTTAATTCAAGATGAGCTGGAAGCTTAATCCGTCCCTCTAATTCTATTCCATATACATTTGACTTTTCTGCATTGGACCATGTAAACCCTATATTTGAATTTGTCAGCTCAATATGATTTCTAAAATCCTTATAAAAAAGGCTTGCCGAAATATAATTACCCGTCTGGAAATAATTTTCATACCGTACATCATAGTTGCTGATCTCCACAAATTCCAGATCCGAATTTCCAAATACATCTGCATTCAATTCAAAATCTGGAACGACTGTTTCGGTATACTCTCTGATACTTGGCCTGGCAATCGTGCGACTGAAATTGAGGCGCATATTGGAGGGAGCTATTTCATCATTTCTCAACCGATAGATAAAGTTTACACTGGGAAGGAAATCCCATCGGTCAAAATTGGTGGGTGTAAGTACGAAAGATTGTTGCGGCGTTCTTCTTCTAAGATCATCAGCGGCATACCCTAGTTCGTCAAACAATTTGACATCTGTAAACAGATCTGAATATTCCGCCCGCAGTCCACCACTTATCCTGATTTTTTCTGTAATCGATTCGTCTATCATGGCAAAACCTGAATAAACCTTGCTGTAGCCTATGGTATGAAAAGCCGGATCATCAAATTGTCTATAAAACATGTTGATTTGCTCATCTCCGGATATGCTATCCATCTGGATATCAAAATTTTCATCCGCGAATAGTTCATTCAATTGCCCATTCTGAAAGGACGTAGTCACATTGTTCCCAAGCGATAGCAGGTAATCATATTGCAGAAATTCCCGTTGTTTATCAAGATATCCAGCACCAAACTTCAATTTGCTGATATAACCCGGTCTTTCCCTGAGCGGCAACTCTACCGTTGCCTTGGTATCAAGAATGTCTTCATCCAGATACCTGAAATTGCGTCTGACATTTGAAATCGTCTTATCGAGCTGATAAATTATTTCATCGTCAGAGAAATACTGCAGACTTTTAAAATCGGGGGCGGTACTTTCTCCATCTGCAAAGGAAGCAGATAGATGCCATCTCACGCCGGAAGCTTCACTGTAGTGATCGGATTGGTACTGATATATATACTGTGATCGTTCTTCATAGAACTGTTGCTGCAGGTATGCATAAGCAAATTGGGTTGATGCTAGCCTATCTACCCCTTCCCGGATCTGGTTGACGCCAATAAGGTTTGGCATAAAAAGTAAGGAAAAACTGTTGCTCGAATTAAGCTTATAATTAATAGTGGCAAGGGCTGTCCATCCAGAGGAATACTTTGCGTACTCCTGATTATACTGCTGGATGACAAATGGATTCCCCATTGTATCAACATCGGTAGAAAGTGACCGGTTAAAATAGGATTGTGGATCATATTGAACGCCATTCGCATACCGGAAACCTCCTAAAAAACTGAAGGGTTTATTAAAAAGCTTGGTTTGATTGCCTATAGAAAATGTCTGCGAAAAATTGAGTGGAGCTGTTTCTTCAAACGTATCCCAGTTATTGGCAAAGGCATCGAGCGATTCTTCCGCATCCGCATTAAGCACTTCGAAGGCGTCGTTCTGATAGGTTCCTGAATAATATTCTTCCTTTGCACCATTTACAGCTTGTGCATCATTGATGAAAGCGGGTCCCAACAAGCCAAGCTCCACAAGTCCAAGTCTAAAATACGTTTCACCTATCTTACTGCCTGGACTCCAACTTTCTGTAATCCCTAATGTTCTGAAATAATCTTCCAACCCAAGAGCACAAAACTGCTCATACTGGGTAGGCGATGGGTTGACCGGTGTATATTGATCATGGTTGATATCTCTGAAGCCATTATCATACCCAAGCCAGTCAGTAGGGCTTTTTTGATTCGTAATTATTTTCTTTAAACTCGTCTGCGGTGCATAGCCCACCTTTGTTTCAAATCCAAGTGAAAATTTGTCTGGGTTGTCCTTGGTTTCAATGGAGATATAGGCGGCAGCCCAATCACCCTGAATATCCGCGCTTGCTGTTTTGGTAATGATGATATTGTCTACAAAACTGGAAGGAAATAAATCCAGCTTTATATTATTTGTAAAAGGATCCAGCGTCGGAATCAGCGATCCATTGACACAGGTTTGTACATATCGGTCCCCTAGACCACGCACTGTAATAAAGTTGCCATTCGTAGCTACCCCCGTGACACGTGCTATGGCAGCAGACACATTGTTGTCACCTATTTTATTCATCTGATCACCGGACATATAATCTAAAGTACTGGCGGACTTTTTCTTGATGTTCTCCATGTAGTACTGGTTGCTCCTTTCCTGCTTAGCTACAATTTCCACTTCGCCGAGGGTGAAGGAAGCAGCGCCCATGATAAAATCCTTGATCAACACTTCTCCCTTCGCAACCTGTACAATAACCTCAATGGTCTCATAACTTATATAGGACACCACGAGTGTTTTCTCTATATCACTGCTGATCTGTAGCGAGTAGATCCCGTCCAGGTCTGTCGATGTCCCCACGGTGGCATTGTCTTTGAGGAAAACCGATACACCTATCAGTGCCTCTCCGTTTTCATCTGAAATCTTGCCTCGCACAGTTCCCTGTGTGAAAGCATGAACGGATGAACCTATCATAAAGGCAAGTAATAGCCACAACCTCCACTTACTCATAAGGCTTTTATAAATTCAGAAAAAGAAATACCTCCTCGTATACAGGAAACCGGACTATCGGATGACAACGATTTTTCCGTAATACTGATATTTGTTTTCCAGCTGAAGTGATAAAATGTAGACGCCCGGTAGCAGATTGTTAAACTCAAGTTGTGTCGCATGATCTACGATCCTGCCGTTGAATAGGGTAGCCCCATCTAATGCCGTAAGGGTATACCGATTATTCAAACTACTCATCGGAATCTGTTGATCTATCTCAACGGTAACATGACCTGTTGTTGGGTTTGGAAATACCTGGACTTGATTGTTGTCCAGTAAAACAAACTCATCTTCTAGGCCTATCGTTTCCTCATTGTAGATCAGCTGATACCACTGAATCTCATCTCCGGTCGGATCCCGGGATACATATTGTTCCACGCCCAATGTTTGTTCATTTCGGATTTGAATATTCAATTCAAATTCGAATACCCCGTCTGTAGTGAACTGGCCGATCAGGACGATGTTCTCGAGCGAGTCAGGCCCCATAGATCCATTGAGAGAAGACCATGCACCATCAGTGGAACTAAAGATCGTTGGAACAGGTCCATTATTTGCATCATCGAATACAGTTAAATCAGCATCGAAGAAGCCAACAACAGTAACCGGCTCTGTTGGTAACAAAACCGCGCCATCCTGCTCTTTCAATGGTATGCCTGCCAATGGATCCTCATTCTGGAGTATACCATCTGCATTTTCGATCGTGTTTTCGCCATCATCCTTTGCTTTTAATACACCCGCATAATCCTTCAGCGCACCTCCGACAGATAGCCATGAGTCTAGCATCACTGTATTATTTTGAGCCTGATTTCGGGTATAGGTTGGAAAACGGTTACCTCTATCCTCGTTGTTAAAAAACGAAGTGGACGTGCTGATTCTCAATTCGTGTCCGGGTTCACCAAAAGCGGCCTGAAAAATATAACCGGGTAGCATATCAACATAGACCCTGTAGGTCACGGAATTCAAAGGCAACTCACCTCCGTCACCATCTAAAGCTTTATCCGCTTCGTTAGAGATATAATATTTCTCGACGATGATACTTTCCAATCCATTCTGTGCAGAAAGCTGAAAACTGAGGAGTACAAGTGATATAAAAGTATAAAGTAATTTCATTGGTTTAGATTTATTGATTGTTTTTTAAGAATTCAAGTGTTAGGGCGTTGTGCAGATCATTGTCCTACTGCAACAACATTTTTTGTGTTTTCATAGTGTGGTCCTTACCTACTATTCGTACGGTATACGTCCCTCGTGGAAATGACTGAACATCTATACTGTTGATGTCATTTGTACTTAACCGATAAGCGGATATAACCGCTTTTCCCTGAAGATCAAACATATCTAAGGTGCCTTCCTCATCAGATTCAACGTATATAAAGTCAGTAGCCGGATTGGGGCTGATAAACAAATCGCTTGTCTCAATCTCATTACTGCTCACAAATATTTCATCGCCTTGCATTTGCAATTCGATCGTGCATCTTTCCCCGTTTAAATATCCAACCAGCATTTGAAAATCATCTCTGGTGACAATTCCTTTGAGTGATTTGAAACGGACAGAAACCACTTTCTGTGGGACCATAGGATATGGTGAAAAACTATTGGATGTAAATCTGAATTTTGAATCCCCGGCTTGATGAGCTGCATACTGAATATCGTCCACATGCTCCACAATAGATTCATATTCAATACTTAGGGTATCCATCAGCATGGAGAAGTCAAGTGCATTAATTTGTTCGTCTGAAAAGATAAAGACAGGTATCTGAATGACAGTGCCCTCAATAGAAGCCTGATCAAGATTAAATATGATGAGGTCAAGACTGTCAATCTCCACCATGCTATTGTAGGTTAGCTGATTCTGAACCAGAAGATCGACGCTTGTTGATTCAGGATGGGTGCCTTGCTTCATAAAAAAGCATAGCAATGCTAAGGTAATTAGTGTCATTACTCCGTGGTTTAAGAACAGTTAAGATTAAATTGCTTTAAGAGGAGCCAAAGGTATGCCTTGATGCCTGAGAAGCATCCAAACGGGTGTTAAATAATCAGAAACTTATCGTAACAAATAAACCCAGAGACCATCCTTAGCTAAACCGACTGGATAAAGTCAGCTTTTTATGTCCCGATCAATGATCCAATAGCACTAACCTGCTGGTTTCTATTTCAAATGTTGAATACACAAGGTATGTTCATCATATGTAAATCATGATGGTAGATGCCGGCTATTAAAATGATTGCTTCTGAAAATGGTAGCCATTGTAAACTAGCATAATTTATCTTCTTTACATTCAATGTAAATATTTTGATTGTATCTATTTTTTTACACACCTGCTAATAATTTTTACAATCAGATTAGATGTCCAGCCTTCATTCGGTGTATTGTTTCACCCCTTTATACCCTCAAAGCCTAATGAAATCTCAATTATTATTTTCAACTTTTCTAGCAACTAAGGAAACTTCTTATTCCTTAAAATTTTTACTTGCCTCCCTTTGTTGGCGGCATACACACAAAGGTGTTCTTTTACTTTTGATCATGATCTCAGGATTATCCGGAACACTTTTAGCGCAACCCAACCTATCAACGGATGATCTCCCTCCATGCTTTGAAATAGATGCCCGTGCGCGCAATGGCAACACCGGATTTGAAGGCGTATTATTTACCCCTAGTACTCCGGCTCCCGGTCAACCCGGCGGAGGGGAATGGCATGATGGCATCTGCTTTTGTCACTGGAATTGTTAATGCTCCACCAACATGCGTCATTACCAGTCCTTTCGATGGTGAAATCTTTTTTGATCCTGTGACTATACCATTTCAGGTGCTGGCGACAGATGCGACAGACGGAGTGGCAGAAGTAGAATTTTTTCTGGACATAGTTTCAATCGGTGTTGACAATCTGGACCCATTTGAAAATCTTTCCTTACTTGATACCCCTATGGGCATGTATACCTTATTAGCCAAATCGACAGATATATATGGTGTTTCTACTTTTCATCTCCGGTGAACATCACTGTACGTTGTATTCGTGAGGATATTGACCTTAATGGAACACTCAATACAACTGATTTTTTGTTGTTCATTTCCTTATACGGAATTGAATGTAATGGATGTAATGAGGATCTTAACGATGACGGTGAGGTCAATGCAATTGATTTTTTACGATTACTCAGCAAAATTGGATACACCTGTAATTAAAACAACGTCATATTAGCGCATATCGGACATGTCAGCGGTGGACGCTAAGAAAAAATGTCCATCGCTATGCTCGATATGTTGATTGCAATATTCAATACAATACAGCTGATACAACCTGAAATGATATTACCCGTTGCCATTCCTAGGTCAACTACACCCCTATGTAAATTAAGTTAAAGTCAGTGGTTTGTCGTATTATCAATCTGCAATTTTAAGAATAACATTTCCTGTTTTTTGTCCGGTTTCAACATACTTGTAAGCCTCTACAATCTGGCTGAGTATATATTGCCTGTCAATGACTGGTTTATATTCCCCTTTTTCAACAAGCTGTTTTAAAAAAATGACAGTCTCCTTATTCATAACTGGTATCGGAAATAAAACCCGTTTCCCCCCAAACATGGGTGTTGTCAGCGCTAAAAATATATTCGCTGCATTCTTCCCTAGTTCTGTGGAGATATAAACTCCCTTGTTGGTCAGTAACGGCTTACACTGGCCGAATGAACTTTTTCCAACGGCGTCAAAAATGAAATGAAACCGGGTGGCTGTCTTTGTGAAATCTTCTGTTTGATAATCAATTACCATATCAGCACCTAGTGCCTTTACCAGATCCACATTCTTTGTGTTACACACAGCTGTTACATTTATCCCAAAGTGTTTTAGTAACTGCACAGCCGCAGAACCTATGGCACCCGTTGCCCCATAGACTAAAGCATTTTGACCACTTTCTATTTCTGAAGCTTTAATATTATTCAATGCATAGTGGGCACCTTCCGTAATAGCTGCAGCTACATCAAAGGTTACATTATTGGGTATGGTAGTGATGGCATCACTTTCAGCTATCGTCAAATATTCTCCATGCCCCCCCCAAGATTTGTCATTAAATCCAAAAACATGATCCCCCTTTTGAAAGGTTGTTACTTGTTTCCCGGTTTCCTCAATGATTCCTGCAAATTCACAACCCAGTATTTGATGGTTGGGCTTGAATAGCCCGCTCCAAAATCGGGAAACAAAATATTCAGCGCTTCGAAAACCAGCGTCTGTTCGGTTTACGGTGGATGCGTAAACTTTAACCAATACTTCGTTGTCTTTGGGCGTTGGTTTTGGAACTTCCTTTAAGACAGCGACTTCCGGTGGTCCGTATTTAGTATACACTACTGCTTTCATTAACTGAATTCAATTTTGTTATTTTGAGGTATCGTACCTTTTCGAAAAAAGATGTAAACCAATTCATTATTGCTTAAAATATACTTTCTGAATTTTACCCCTTTCAATATGATACACAGCAGTAGCCTCTATTCGCCCATCCACCAAACCGGGCAAGAGAAACTTACCTTCTCCGTCAATGACTGTTGTATTTAATGGTATTATGGCCTGGTCAGCAGGAAGAACTTTTGAAATGATGTCATTGCTGATAACCACTGTCTGGTTACCAACCCATTTTTTCTTTTCAACATCTGCCAAGGTCACATTAGTAATATAGGTTTGTGCATAAAGTGCATTGGCCAATAACACAATAAAAAGCAGCAGGTGAAATCTGGGATTCATATTTATTTATATTAAGGGCAGAACAGGTTATGATTAATGGCCAACCTTGATTTTAAATGGACCGGCTGTGGTCATTAAAACCCCGGTTGACACTTGAAGGTAGTAAATTCTTTTACATATGTAAAAGCATTTCCCTTTAGTCTCGACTTAACATGTCGATACTGGTTTGACACTATTGATAGGAGGTCCACCACGACTTCAATTATAATTAATTGTTATTCGACATCCGATGACTATTCCTTTTCAAAATTTTCGATTTGGTGATTTAGTTCCATCGCTTTCATGACTGGTGTCCATTCCTTTCCTTCAAAAATAAGTTTAAACCACTTTTTATCCCTGTTTTCAAATCTGATATTAATAAACAGCCAAACCGCCAGGAATGTAAACAAAATGGTAACTGTACCATTGATCAGGATATAGAACATGTTTCCACTTCTAAACATGCTTTCAGATAAATAAAAAGTAGTCCATAAAGGTAGTTGTAGAAAAAGGATACGTGATACCCACAAGGTGGATGATTTTAAACTGGTCAATCGTTTTTGTGTTTTAACAAGAGGTTCGGTGATATCCACCTGTTGGATCAAGTGCAGTTGATACAAATAAATGACCAGTGCAATGGAGGTCAGCAGAATCTGGATTCCGGCTGAGATCAAAAAGAAAAGCGTGACTGATGAATAGGCATATAAAAAGAGATTTCCAACTATAGTGCCCACTACGAACACCCACAATAGTCCAATGAAAATCGTAAAAACTTTTATCGGTTTCATCGATGACAGAAGTGATTTGGTTTTGAGTTTTATCACTTCGGTGGTGAGCACCTTATTAAGCAAGAGCGTTTCATCCAGCTTCTTGTCGTAGGCTTTCCAGATATTGAGGATTTCAGTTTGGTTCATTAGAATTGATTTTTTATGGTTGAAAACTTTTGTGTTAAAACGGTTTTTATCCTGTTGATTTTCGTACCGACATTACTTTCGGAGATACCGATGATGTCAGCGATTTCCTTGTGACTTTTTTCTTCGAGATAAAGCAGCATCAGGGCTTTGTCCATTTCCTTGAGTTCAGCGATAAACTGCTGTAATAATATGAGTTGTTGCTCAGTCTCTTCGCCAAATCCAGTATCCGAAAACTCCAGAATACTTTCTGTCAAGGTATCTGTATACCCTTTCCGTACGTGGGCTTTCCTGTAGAACGAGATGGCCACATTGAGGGCGATGCGGTATATCCAGGTGGAATGTTTATAGTGTGCGTTGTAGTTGTCAAAAGATTTCCAGAGCTGATAGACTATTTCCTGGACAAGATCTTTCCTGTCTTCGGTGTCTTTACAATACGCATTGGCTACTTTGTATAGGATGCCCTTGTTGTTTTCCAGAACCTGGATAAACTGATCTTCCGGTTTCATATGCTAAGGGAGATAAGTAGTCATGGCTACCAGATAGGCCGGTGGCGACACTGAAACAGCATGAGTTGCAGGTCGGATGAAGTATGGCATTTGTATGTTCCCCATTTGAACAGAAAATCAGGTTTTAAAAAATCATTTCTCAATTATTCGCAGAAGGGATCCAAAAATCACAGACTTTTGTAAATATTCTTGAAGGGTTTTTATATGGGTCCTCTTAAAAAGGCTTAATGCACTGATTTCACATATACCATACCCAGATAGTGTGCTTCAAGAAAAGCCTTATGTACTGAACTCACCTATATGCCAGAGGATGCCGGACGGGTCATGCAGAAAACATTCTCTGCCCCAATCATGAGAGCGGATAGGAAGTAGTCTGACGCCTTCGTATTTAGCGGGAAGATCTAAAGCTAAAAGTTCAGAATAATGGCGTTCAACATCTTTGACTTCTATAAAGACCATCGTGTTGTCTATCCAGTCTTTGACGAAAGCATCCTGCAGATAAAATCCTATATCTGGTGTCTGGAATAAACACATATTAGGAAACAATACAACCTCTTCAAAACCAAGGTCACGGTAAAAACGCCTTGACTGTTCATAGTTTTTTGCTCCGAGGAAGGGGCGGATGGATTTTACCTGATGATGCATAGACAGAATATTAAACAGTTTTTAAAGTTTCGTGCCCAATTATTTAAATGCCCTGAATGGATATTATTCTTTTTTCTGTCAGGGGTTTAAAATGAGTTCTTCCAAGGCCTCCTTCACTACACTGCCAAGATACTGTAAATTCCAGGGGAGGAGAACCAAATTATCAGTTGCGTTGAAGTAATATGAAAGCATTTCGCTTTGCCAACCTTTATAATTTCTTTACCCGAGTCAGCTACATGGTGATACATCAATAAATTGTTATTTTGCATGCAATGAAATGGGTTGGCCATATTGTTCTCTTCCTTATTGTCTTTTTGATATCCTTCATCGGATGTAGAACATCTATGTCAAAAGTGGATACTACAACCTTATCTGGCTTCTACCCTTCTTCCAAACCGTTCACCCGATGGTGGTGGTTTGCCACAACGATCAAAAAACCCGATATCAAATACCAACTGGACTGGTTCAAAGAGATGAATTTCGGCGGTGTGGAAATCGCGTGGGTTTATCCTTTGTATCGGTACCAGCAGATGTATGCTCAGAAGTACAATAGACATTATCCAAAGGATACGACGGCTCAAAAATGGCTTAGTCCTGAATGGTCAGAGATGGTCGCCTATGCCAAGGCGTATGCAGATTCCATTGGGCTGTCTTGCGATTTTACGTTTGGTAGCGCCTGGCCGGTAGCAGGTAGTAATATCGACAAATCACATAGCACGCAGATTTATGGGGATACGACGTTTCGCCAGTCACTCACCTTTGCCTGGACATATCCAGATACACAATGGGTGATCAATCATCTTGACAGCCATGCGTTTAACCTCTTCGCGGAACCCATAGGCAATGCCTTGCAGAAAGCGCTGAAGGGTTCTACGTCTGCACTCTTCACGGATTCGTGGGAGATCAAACTCAACGCCACGCATAAAATATGGACAAAGGATTTTGATCAAACTTTTCAGGAAACTTTTGGCTATGATCTTATTCCTTTTATGGATGCTGGTATAGACTCCTTTGCGGATGTTCGATATGATTATATGTTACACCTGGATGACTATGTGACAAATGGTTTTTATAAACCTTATGTAAAAAAATGCAAGGAACTTGGTGCATGGTCTCGGATTCAATGTCTATCGGCACCTGCAGATGTCATGACGACATATGCACTTGTGGATATCCCTGAGACAGAAGCTATGCTCAACAATCCCAACTATTCACGTATCGTGAGTTCGTCAGCATGTCTTGCTTCCAAAAGACTTGTGTCCAGCGAGACATTTACGTGCATGTATGGATTCCCTTCCACGTATCTGCGTCAGGAACAAACTGCTGATCTCAAGATGGTAGCGGATGCTTTGTTTGCACAAGGTGTTAATCACCATGTTTATCATGGCACGCCTTATAATCCTATAGATTCTGATACAATTGAATTCTTTGCCACTACGTATTTCGGGCCTGGTGGAAGTCTGGCCCCTGAATTGCCTGCCTTCAATACGTATATGGAAAAAGTATCCGGCATCCTGCAAAAAGGTAAGACGTACACGGATGTTGCTGTGTACATTCCCTATGAAGATGGGGTGATGAAAGGTGCTTATCCAAAAGAACGCCAACGTGTATGGGTATGGGGGGAATATGAATTGCGCTATATCGATCCTCCTGAAGAAACGGAAGGGTATCATCCGATGTGGATCAACCGGTATTTTTTAGAAAAAGCTGTTTTCAAAAATAATAAAATCATCGTTGGAGACGCGCAATTCTCTATCCTGTATATCGATGTAGATTTTATGGATGTCAGGGCTCTCCGTACGGTTTTGGAATTGGCCCAAGAAGGACTTCCGGTTTGCCTTAAAAAGTTTCCCCAAGAACCAGGAAAAATAAAATCCGGGGTGTATTCATCTCTACTCAATGAACTGGCCTCTCTCGAAAATGTCTCGAAGAACTTCAATCAGGTCATAGATCATCCTCCACTCATCCAGGGAGATAGTATTCCTGAATATTGGTGTCGTGTGGAGCAAGACGGAACACATTTCCTATTCCTTGCACAGCTACCTTCTAAGGACCTTACCTATCCGGTGTATTCAGGCCAGTCGCATATGAAGCAATCCGATCTGAGGGAATTGACGCTCACCATCAATGGAAAGACGATCAGGCAAAAGGTTGAATTCAAACCGTATCAATCTGTGATGCTAAAGATCTCGGCCAAAGGGAAGGTAGACTATATGGATATTTCCTTTATGCCTAAAGCTCCTATTGTAAGGCCGAGGGAGCAGCAGAAAATGTACTTCTAGCATCGGTTATTCGATGTGAATTTACGACCTTAGCGAAATGAGATTTTTTCTTTCGCTATACCTTCTGTTAATTTCCCAATGCGTTCTCATTGCCCAGGAGTATAACATCCTTGATTTTGGAGCCAAACCGGATGGGAAAACACTCAATACATTAAGTATACAATCTGCTATTGATGCGGCACATAGCAACCATGGTGGTCGTGTAGTGATCCCTAGTGGATCATTTATCACAGGAAGTATCATCATGAAATCCGGTGTCGAATTGCATTTGCTTAAAAATGCTGTGTTGCTTGGAAGTACTGACCCGAAGCAGTATATCAAACTTAACAGATGGATAGCGCTGGTGTTAGGAGATTCTCAAAATACCATGTCTATTACTGGCGAGGGCGTTATAGATGGTCAGGGGCGTCGGCTGGCATTGCATATCGATAGCTTGTTTTACGCCGGTCAGCTTGATAGTAGCATGTACAATTTTGTCGAGATGCGGCCTTCTCATCTTGTCAGGCCACAACTCATTGAGTTTTATAATTGTCAACAAATCACTGTAAAAAATGTAACCCTTAAAAATGCGGCATGTTGGGTACAGGTCTATGATCGATGCGCGTATATCACAATAGACAGTGTGCGGACAGAAAGCGATGCCTACTGGAACAATGATGGTATTGATATTCAGGATTGTAAAAATGTGCGAATCACTAATTGCTTTGTCGATAGTGCTGATGATGGTATTTGTCTCAAATCTCAGTCTCGTGATCATCTATGCGATAGTATATATATAGCTGATTGTACCGTACGCTCCAGTGCCAGTGCACTCAAATTTGGAACTGTCTCGCATGGGGGATTTAAAAATGTGGTTATTCGAAATATCAAAATATATGACACTTTCCGGTCTGCTATTGCCATTGAATGTGTAGATGGTGGTACACTGGAAAATATATTGATAGAGGATATAGAAGCCATCAATACAGGCAATGCCATTTTTATCAGGCTGGGAAAAAGAAACAAGATGGGGGCTACCGGCGTTTTGCGAAATGTGTTGATAAGGAACATAAAAGTAGATGTGGCTTTCGAGCGTCCAGATTATGCATACGAAATAAGAGGTCCGGAGTTACCATTCTTTCATAACACATTCCCATCGTCGATTACAGGATTGGCTGGACATCCGGTAGAAAATGTAATACTGGAGAATATTGAAATCAATTATCCGGGAAGAGGCAATGACGGACTGGCTAACATGCCACTCTCCAGACTCGATGACGTTCCTGAAAAAGAAGCAGCATACCCGGAATTTTCTATGTTTGGTGAATTGCCTGCATGGGGTTTGTATGTGCGACACATGGATGGGCTCGTATTGAAAAATATTAAATTCAGTATGGATGCGCCGGATTACAGGCCTGCTTTGGTCTTTGATGATGTTCAAAATCTTCAGATTAAATCTTTGAACATATCGGGGGACAGCAAGCCTAAACATATCATTCTGCACAAAACAGAAAATGTCGACATAGATAATGATCAGGCTGTATTAAAAATGTAATAACCCTTTCCTTGCGCACGATCTCTATTCTTGTCATATGCTTCTTCGCTTCGGTTGGCTGTAAGCGCCAACAATCTGTACCTGCTATAAAAAATAATGAAGCCATGCAGAAAGATACAGCATCCAAAAGTGAGCAAATGCACATAGCGAATAAGGAAGCATTATTGCTGACAAGCTTTACTTCCCTGGAAGATTTTAAGAAAGTGGTTCAGGTGACTTATGCAGGCGATACGTCTTCCACATCAGGATTGGGTAAAAAACATAAGGTGACCTTGAGGTATCGGAGTGGCGATCGGGAAGTGACGAGCATACTACAGTCAGGCATTAGTCAGGCTGACTATATTGAAGCTCGAAAGGGTCATTTTTGGGATAGAGCGCTGCTGGGATTAAAATCACCTTATACGGTTCTGCAAAGAGATAATTTAGCGATCATTGAAAATTTGGGAAGAAGAAGGCCATGGATATATGGAAGGGGTGATGTGGCCTTTTATGATCTTGCAGAAAGTATGGTATTTCATATTGTAGATCTGGATACCGTCTCCATGTCTGCAAAAGACCTTTCTGAAAAAGGATATTTGAATACGTTCAACCATATAACAGCGCAAGCTTTCATGACCTCTATGTTCTCTGAGCGACTCGCCGATTTTGTTGCAGATGTCCATGAGTTATACAATATGCCTGAATTGATCACCGGAAACTTCACCGAATCTCAGTTAACAGATTTTGTAAACGGACCGGTAGATAATTATGTTGATATGATCAACAATGAATGGGGGCAGGAACTTGGCAAAGTGCTGGGCGAAAAATTTAAAATCAATCATAATACGCTTTGGACACCCGAATTAGTAAGCAACTATCTTAATGATATACAAGGTTATCATAGCTGGGTTTTCCAAATTGGATTTAACCCCTTCAGGGCCACTGATGACAAAGTCATACGATTTGCTGAAAAATTGAATATGGTGAAAAAGGTGCGCTGAAAAGATTTACTCAGGCAGTCCGGATCAGTGCTGGTAGGTTAATTCTTCTCCAAATTTTTCAATTGGTAATAAGTTAATTCATTAGAGCCTTCCACCATTTTATATTTACTTTGAATTTCTTTTGTCCCTGTTACGTGCCATTCCTCTAGGCGTATAAGCCAATCCTTTTCTAGTACAATTACTTCATCCAATATAGCGCCTGTCAGGTTTGCTTCTGACATATTCGCTTCGATCAAATTGGCAAGTACCATGTTTGTTCCACTCAGGTTGGCCTTTAAAAATTGTGCTCTTTTCATAACAGATCTGTATAAATCTGCGCCTGTCAGATTCGCTTCATGGAGGAAGGCTCCGCTAAAATCAGTCCACTTCAAAATCGCTCCCCGCAAATCAGCCTTGCGCAATTGAGCAGAATTCAGATCCGCTTCATGAAGATCCGCAGACTTCAAATCTGCCTCGTTTAATTCGGCCCATCTCAAATCTGCTCTTTTCAATATAGCACCACGCAGATTGGCTTTGTTAAGCTGAGCTCCCCATAAATTGACAAAACTTAAATTGGAGCCACTCAAATCGGCCCCTTGCAAATCAGCATCCATCAGATCCGCTTCACTCAAATCCATTCCACTCAGATTCATTCCCTGCAAATCCGCATTGCGCAAATCCGCACCGGCAAAGGATACTTGAGCTCTAATCTTTTGCAATGAAACAGAATCAATATTCATTCTCGACAATACCAGTAATAATTGTCCTCTTTCCGGACTCACCAATTTTGTGGTGATACTATCACCCTTACTATACGCATAAGGCTTAAATGAATAACTCAAGTCTGCAATCCTGGTAATGGTCTTGTCACTTAATGTCCGTGTTGGACTGGCTTTCAATTCATCATCCATTTTATCCAGTACATGGCCCATCAGTTGACCAAGGCCGCTTTTCCTCGCTGATTCAATCAGTTCTTCCTGTTTGGCTACTTGTATTTTCTGCTGAGCCATAAAGGTCTTCAGCAATTCATTATGCCTGTACAACAAAAAACTAAAAATTAATCCTACCGTAAGAAAGAACACAGCTATGAATCTCCTTGGAAATGAAGAAGTTTTACCTTTGGGTCCGGAATCTTCTGAACCAGTATGTCTGGCGGCCCACCTGAATAAAGGTGCTTGCGGATTCCAGATAAACAAGGCTAAGCTTGCAAAGGTAATAGCCACCATGCAAGCTATAACCCCCTTCAGAAAGGATCCTTTCAATTGAATAAAAGGCAGGCAAAACATAGCTATAGCTAAGCCCATGAGCATACCGAGGACAATCCCAATGAAAAAATTCCTTTTTATTCTCATTCTTCCGGCGACCTGATTAATAGCTCTGTTTGCAGCATTGCGTATAGTGGAAAACTCAAGTCTTTAGATGATCGTAGTCCACCACTGATCAAATATATGTGTTTCAATGTTTGTCTTTTTACATTGTAAAAATACAAACCTTATATGGTGATAGGATGTTTTCGATCCTTGAGCTTGTCGAAAGGGAGAAATGAAGATCAAAGAATGGTCAGCATAAAATGGAAGGGCATTTCTCCTTCTTTAGCATTTTCTATTCACTTTCAATATTCTTAAACAACTGCGTATGCTGTGCCCTGAAAACACCTTCCATGATAAATTTGACAGGCAAAAGTGTTTTAAATTTTATACTTTCCTCTACGACCGTAGCATCTTTTTCGGCTTTCAATACAAAAGTCATTTCAATTTTAGTTAGTTTCATTACTGTCGCCCGGATGATGATGGTGTTGTGAAGGGGTCTGCTTTCTATGGAAGCAGGATATGTAAAAGAAAAAGGGAAAAGGCCTAGTTTTAATGTTTCGTGAACGATGTATTTGCCTTCCGTGGTCTTTTCTATTTTCGAAATGACAGGATGAACGGAGGCAAATTTTTGCATATCGGTCAGGTAGTCTAAAATGATGTCCGGCGATTTTTTTATCCTGAAATATAATACCATCCGACGATACGTTATTTTAAATAGCTATAGGCTTTTCATTCCCGAATGTGTTGATACCGAGCAAGCGTTATCCGCTGTAACTTTTTAACTTGCATTATGTTCAAATAACCGTTGCGCCATAGGAATGCAGAAATCATTGCATGCTCAAAAAATATATTTTACATCAAGTACCAAGGTCTCTTCACCTAAGAGATCAGATTTTGAGTAAAAAATCTATTGAGCCTTGATGACTTTAATCACTTGCGGACCTGCAGTCAGTACATACATGCCTGGAGTGACCGATGTCAGATCAATGAAATTTCTACCGTTAGAAATTGTACCTTTCAATACCTGTTGTCCAAACATCGAAGTCAACGTATACGCAGTGGATGTTGGTGTCGGCCATTCAATGGTCATCATATGGCTCACAGGATTTGGATAAACTAAAATGAGTTGATCATTGGTCTCCTGGCTAACAGAAGTGGTATTGATCAACCCGTGGATATCATATTTTGAAAAGAACCTCCATATCTCCTTACATGCATCTATGTCCTGATTGGTACCCACGCCACCAAATGCACTGCCCGGCCAGGTGTGCTGGCCATTGATGATTTTGTAATGCTCTACAGTCGAACCATCATTTCCATTGGCATACACCTGATGCTCAGCTGTACATCCATCCCCGGTATCTGTGTCATCGATGGCAACGATCGTGGGCACTGATTCACAATCATTGTAGTTGACCCAATAGGCAATGGCTGCAGGAGTGGTGCTAAACAGAATATTACCGGTGTATGGAACTGTAGCATCAGCCGTGCCATGAATTTCCATGACGGGCATGGGATGCGAAGGGCTGCAGGTGGTCAACTGATTGACATTCATCGAACCGGTGACAGAAGCGATCGCGGCGATCCTTTCGCTGAGTTCACACGCCAGGTTGTAACTCATAAAACCCCCATTAGACATACCTGTGCTATAGATTCTTTCCGGATTGATAGAATATGATGCGGATAATGAATCAATCAAAGCAGCCGTAAACCCAAGATCATCTATCTGGCTTGTACCCCAGCCTACATTAAAATGCGTATTACCCAACAAGTCGACAGTACCCATCGGGTGTACCACTATAAACCCGGCAGTATCAGCTATAGGCCGGAAATCTCCGTAGTTCAATTGCTCGAATGCATTGGAGGTATACCCGTGAAAATTGAGAATTAAGGGTACGGGTGTGCCTGGTATATAGATTTCAGGAACGTAGAGGATGTATGCCCTTTGTAGGCCCCCATGTGTTATCGTCCGATTAATGGTCTGCTGGCCAAAGGATAATAGTGGTAATCCAAGTAAGAGAAAGCTTAATATTCTATTTCGCATGGATAAATCTATGAAAGAAATCGGAAATGCAGAAATGAGTCAGGGTTTAGCGATTAGCCCTGCGGGCAATCTGTTTAGCGTATGGCCCTTACGGGCCAAAAACTAAACTTTCTAAACACTGTGATTTCTGGGTCATCTCTGTCGAAATAGTTCAACCCTACACATTTATCAAATAACATTTACAACTTTATTCCAATCCCCTTTCAATCGCCTTCTCCAGTTCTTCACTCCATAGGTATTTGCCGATAATTTTTCCTTCATGGCCGATTAAATAATTATCGGGAATCGCATTGACACCATAGATAATCCCAGCCAGGCTATTGCGTCCCTTAAGGTCACTCATATGCAGCCAGCCGAGGCTATCTTTTGCGATAGCTTTCTGCCATTCTTCCTTTGTAAAATCAAGTGATATGCCAATGATCTCAAAGCCCTGCGAATGGTATTTTTCATACGTCCCCCGAAGTTCCGGGCTTCGCTCTCTGCATGGACCGCACCATGATGCCCAAAATTCCAGGAGTGTAACTTTTCCTAAATGATCGGAAAGTTTA
>JBBRDL010000014.1:0-44251 GCA_038203965.1 Chitinophagales bacterium
GGTATTGCTTCACTTTCTAAAAAGGAAGATCAACTGGTGGCCAAATTTGATGGTACCATTGAATTTGAAGAAATCCGCACCGTGAAGTCCCAGGATGAAGATGGTACCAAGCAGGAGGTAGTCATATCAAGATCCGGTGAAGTGAAAATCACGGATCCTGAAAACAACCGAGTCTATATTTCTCACCACATCCCTTATGGTGCGAAGATTATGATCAGTGACAAACAGAAGATCAAAAAAGGAACAATGATCTGTCACTGGGATATTTTCAACGCAGTGATTATCTCTGAATTTGCAGGTATCGTCAGATACGATTCGGTTGAAGAAGGTGTAACCTTCCGTACAGAACGCGATGATCAGACAGGCTATGAAGAAAAGGTGATCATTGAATCAAAGAATAAAAAGAAAATACCTTCCATTAGTATCGTATCAAGAGACGGTGAGGAACTGCGTAACTATAACCTTCCGGTAGGATCGTACATCAGTGTATCTGATGGCGACGAAATATCCGCAGGAAAGATTATCGTAAAGATCCCACGTAAGACAAGTCAAATACAGGATATAACGGGTGGTCTGCCACGGGTAACAGAGTTGTTCGAGGCACGTAACCCATCTAATCCTGCTGTCGTGTCTGAGATCGATGGTGTGGTGAAATTTGGAAGTATCAAACGTGGTAACCGTGAGATGTATGTGGTAGATGAGAAGACAGATCAGAGTCGTAAGTACCTGATTGGTTTATCTAAACACTTACTTGTTCAGGAAGGTGACTTCGTACGGGCCGGTATGGCGCTGTCTGATGGTTCGATTGCACCTGGTGATATCCTTGCTATCAAAGGTCCTTTTGCAGTCCAATCTTACCTTGTCAATGGCATTCAGGAAGTATATCGTTCACAAGGTATTGCGATCAATGACAAACACATCGAGGTCATTGTACGGCAGATGATGCGTCGTGTATTGATAGTCGATCCGGGAGATACAAGTTTCCTCCAGGGTGAGTCCGTGGATCGTCATGATTTCTTTGAAGAAAACGATCTGATCTATGATCGCAAAGTGATCAATGATGCAGGGGATTCGAAAAAGTTTAACCCAGGTGGTGTCGTATCCCTTCGTCAGATTCGTGAAGAGAATTCATTTCTCAAACGTAATGATCAAAAGATCATGGAATTCAGAGATGCGGTAGCGGCTACATCAAGTACGATGTTGCAAGGTATCACGAGATCTTCTCTCGGAACGAAGAGTTGGATTTCAGCTGCTTCTTTCCAGGAAACCACCAAGGTACTTAGTACGGCAGCTATTGCAGCTAAACGTGATGACCTTCAAGGATTGAAAGAGAATGTCATTGTAGGAAAACGTATTCCTGCAGGTACAGGTGCTTTCAAATACGAAACACTGCTAGTGAAAGCTAAAGATGGTGAGGAGTATGTGGAGCGTCAATATGATGATGAAAACTAGGAGCATAGTGCATAGCGCATAGTGCAGAATTCATGGTTAACTAAAAAAGGCAGGTTTCGATCTGCCTTTTTTATTTCTGATCGCTTATCACTGCCTGACGCAGAAGGTATTTCCCGATCAGGTCAAATTCAACATTTACAAATTCACCTTCCACAAGGTGTTGAAAGTTGGTATGCTCAAAGGTGTAAGGGATTATCGCTACTTCAAATGTATCTGTGTAAAGATTTGAAACGGTTAGGCTCACTCCATTCAGGCAGATCGAACCATGCTTGATCACAAGACCTGCATATTCGGATGGGAGATTAAATTTTATTTTCCAGCTACCATCCAAATCTTCCACGCCATGACATTGAAGGATTGTATCCACATGTCCCTGTACCAGGTGCCCATCGAGCAGGGTAGCTAGGGTGATTGATTTTTCAAGGTTTACAACTTGCCCTTCTTTCAAATACTGGTAAGTAGTTTTCGAAAGCGTTTCCATTACTACTTCTACCGCGTATGTCCCATCGGACACATTAACGATGGTCAGGCATATACCATCGTGTGCAATGCTCTGATCTATAGATAACGAATCCGCTATGATCGATTCGATCGTAATACGTATGGTAGTACCCATCGTTTCGATCGATTGCACGACACCTGTGGATTTGATAATACCTGAAAACATGATTTTGTTTTAGATGATCATTTGTAAAGAAGGCAATTCGAAAAATCGGAGACTATCCTCTGATCAGTTCGATATAACCAGATAACACAATTGGTGTCTGAGCCTGACTTTCATATGCTTCACAGGTATAGAAATACACTCCATCAGAGACTTCTTTGCCGGAGGTGTTGCCTCCGTTCCAGTTGATCTGTGGGTCTGTTGTGGTGAAGACCACCTGACCCCAACGGTTGAAAACTTTGAAATCGATTCGCTCAATGAATCTTGAACGGAAAGGTCTGAAGAGATCATTCTGCCCGTCACCATTCGGGGTGAACGCATTTGGCAATTCAAATACAGGACAGTTCTTTACACATACCGGTGCTGAAGCTAAGCTTTGATTGCCATTGAAATCAAAAGCCACCACTGAATAACAACCGGCTATTTTTTCGCCTGGCTTGTGCTCAAAAGTTTTATCCGGATCATCGACTCTTCCTACTTCCACTAACACTCCGCCTGGCTCTTCACTATAATAGATAATATAGTAAGCAATATCATTGTCTGAACAAGGCATCTGCCAGGAGACATAATTAACAAAGGCATCCGCTGGTGTACCAGGGGTAGCCTCATCGCATATGTTTGTCACAGCTACCTGAGGTGAGCATGGAGCCACATTGTCCATCGGAATGACACACGATTCCTGAGAAGCATTGAGCAAAGGCGCTTGCACCATATCCAAACCATAATCACCATACGCTATAATCTTATAGCAATATTCGACCCCATTGAACACATTATCATCATCCTCAAATGTATCGCTATCGGTTGTGCCCACGAGGCTGAATGACCCACCCTGATCACTACGCCATATTTCAAAGAAATAATTGTCCCACGGCACAAAATACGTCCATGACAGTAGACTGGCTTCATCGGATGGAAGTACAATAAGAAATACGGAAGAAGCAGTTTGCGAGGAACCATATTTTCCCGGGGAGTTGCCTGTATAGAAATCCATCCTGTAATTGTAACCCTGATTTCGTGTATCAAGATTCTGATCGATAGCCATTGTATCTTTTAGCCCTGTAAAAGAAGTTGAAGTAAAGGTAGCCCCTGGTACGAGCTGAAAATCTGTACCATTGATGCCTTCGGCCCGCATAAGCTCATATCTGTAGGGGCCAATATTTAATAAAGTATCAAGTGCAATTGGATCAGGTGCGATCCACTTAATCGTAATTTGTCCATTCACATTATCTGTTTGATCCACCGACACTTTTGTAATTAATGGCTGATCAGCTTTAGCCCTGAGGCAAACTTCCTCAGATGGGATACTTTCGACCCGCAGATAAGGTTGACCTGAGGGTGTTGACAATGCAAATTCTGCCAGAATTCTATAACAGTAACTACCTTCTGTTTCAATTTCTGCATCCTCGTAGAAGTATCGTCCATTAAACGTGTTCTTCCAGTTGGCTGCAATTTTGGTGTATCCCCTACCATCCAAACCGGTTTCGCAACTGTCAAGAACAAACTGGTTGCTTCCTGTTCGTTTCCAAATTGAGAACCCTTTGAAATAACCATCTGCTGCGTCATCACAGGCATAAGGGAGATCCCAGGAAAGCTGGAAGGCATCATTTACATTCTCTATCTCAAGCCCTAATGGAGGTGGGCCAATGACTTTGATCTGAATAGCCAACTGATCGACCAGCCCGGTGGTATCAAAGAAGTTATCAACTGCCTTTATAATGACAGTGTAAGGTTGTTCGCGAATCTGCTCGCATTCTGGAGTCCATATAAGTGTAGCTTGAAAGGGTTGATTTTGAAAGCCTCCTGGTCCTGCATTTAGCACAGCCATATTGCCTTCAATCTCAAAAGGACCGCCAGATGCAGTTACTTCCACTAATTGACTGGAGTCAGGATCGGAAATATAAATGGGCAGTCTGAGCGTTTCACCGGCCACTAAACATATTTCTTCAATAGCGTTTATGGCAGGAGGGCTGTTATCACATATAAGCACCAGTATCTGCATATCCCTGATAAAGGAGCTGATGAGTACGCCGCTTCTAAATTCTTTAACGAGGAAGGCTATATTATACTCACCCGCTATCTGTGGTGATATCCAAATAATACTGCCGGATATTGGATCGAGAGTCATCATATTGTCCAATCCGGGCTCGATCTGCGAGGGGAAAATATAATTAGGCACATTTATACCACTATCTTGAAGTGGGACGATAAATTCAAAAGCCAGACTATCGCCATCCTCATCAAATGCACTTGGATTATGGATATATCGTTTTCCTACACAGGCAAAATCAATTGGAGGATTGAGGAGAATAGCCGTGTTGTTATATCCCTGAAACTGTGGATTCAGAAATGTGTATGTTGCTTCGATGTAGAATGGAACACCTTCTGAATTGGGCGGATTTACATTGAGAATACCTCCATTCCTGTTTGGGTCCATCATAGAAATCGTATAGGTAGCTCTGCCTGGATACGTATGGCTGGCGATATAATAATTCAACTTACGATTGTTAGCCAGGGGGGTGCCATTGCCATTGCTCCTGAATACATACTCAAAACTGCCGTCACCCCAGAAAACCTTGACACTGTCGCGATCAGCTTGTGTGCTACTTGTTTTCGTATATGTCGTAACGGTGACTTCTATGGTGAGATCACCTGTCTGGCGGATAGTAATTTCCCCTGCACGGTTGTGCGTTGCCAAAAGGTTATTGAATGCCCCACAGCTAAGGAATAAAACCAGAACCAAAAACTTGCCCATATGAAGCTAAATATAGGGAATAACGACTATTTGGGGTTTAAAGTTGGGTCAAAAGTGGGGATTTGATCTTTACCCTACAAAATCAATTAAATTAAAAAACGTTAATTGGCAGGATACCCGGATTTATTCATGACAGGATAGGCATTTTCCGTGGCCGCCTTAAATCGGTGTGAATAAGCTTGAGAAGAAGCGTTAATCAAAAAAACGTGGTGTTTCTTGAGCAGAAAAAACATAGTTACTTACTGATAACCATAGCCATATCTATTTTAGTCCAGTTATCCTGAAAAGTATAGAGCGTATCTACAGGATTGTCCCCGATCTCGGATTCTTTTAGGAGGTAATATTTTCCAGGTTTCATGGTGTCTTCAAACTGAAGTACTTGGTGCGTCTTTTTAGTGTAGTAATATGGAATCGTATATGACAAAAGAGGGGCTGTTGTCACTTGTTCCTGTATTTTTCCAAAAGGCCCGAAAGAAAGTTCAATCGATTGCTTGTTCGGCAGGCCGGATAGATAAAACTGTTTTTCGGCCGTCAGTTCAATCATCTTTTCGACGTGAAGTTGGTTGGCCATGGCCCTTGAATTTTGGTTTAAGGAGGGTAAATAAAATAAGTTCATACCTATTCGAGCTATCACCAGACTCAGCACAACGTAATAGATTCTGCGGGGAGATTTTTCGCGGACAAATAGCCATGCGACATATCCGGATAGCAGACTTATGGCAAGCCCCTTGATTATGGCATGCGAAATAATTGTATGGTCAATGATCCATGGCAGCATAAGGCTGGCTAAAGGGACAGCTATCACCAACATGGTAAAAAGATTATTTAATACGCTTGTTGTGTTTAGCCATTCACTTGATCTCAACTGTCTGAAGTGCGCAAAAAGAATCATCAAGAAAGGAAAAAACATATAGATATATCTACTCTTCGCATCAGGTGTAAACCAATAAAGAGGGATATTGGCAAGGAAAAAGAGCGTGCAAAAAACAAGTGCCTCATTTGTTTTTATTGCTTGCCAGTTCTTTTTTGAAAAAAGGTATCCAACTAATAATGACCATGGAAGTAAAAATTTCAGCAGGTTTATCGGATAAGTTACGATGCCGGAAACGAGTAAGAGCAATTTACTTTCTGCTGCGGAGCGTTGGGAGGATTCTTTCAATAAATTGACCATGAAAGGGATAACATCCTCTTGTCTGGAATAGGAATAAAAATACAGACCTGTAATCAAGACGAAGCACAGTATTCCTGCCATGTGTGTCCAGTGGAATAACATACGAAATTGCTTTTTATATACAAACCACATCAGCAGTGTAATTCCTTGAAATGCTATGGATGGCAAGCCTTTGGTGAGCACCCCTAAGGCTGTGAGGATATAGGTAAAAGTAAATAAAAGCAGGTATTGTTTTTTATGACTGAAATGAAAGATCAATATGACTTGTAGATACACGAGCAGCGAAAAAAATAAATCTATCTCACCGGCCATTTGCGTGCCATAGAAGAAGATATCTCCGGCTGTCAGGAATAGAAAGCTGGACAGGACAGCTACCTCTTCCGATAAATATTTTCTTGTAAAAAAGTAATTTGCCAGCGCCGTGAGTAAAAGTGCTACTAAAGATGGTACCCTGACTAACCACTCATCATAGGAGCCAAACACTTTGAATAATCCGGCTATCAGCCAATTGAAAAGCGGAGGTTTGTTATAATAATTCCAACCATTGATTTTGGGTACTATATATTCTCCTGTGATGGCCATCTCCATGGCAACTGCAGCTCTGCGTGGTTCCTCTCCACGCAGTTCTAAGGAATTAACAGGACTAAAGAGTGCAATGCACAACCCAATGATAATCGCACAGAAGATGAGTTTATTTGGGTTTGGATGGTGAAGCATTGATGGATTGTTGTAGTGCTAGATCTTCGGATTTGATAGGAATAGGTACAATGCTTATCAAGCCATCAGATCATTTGCAAGTATCTTTGAAGGGCATTTTCCCAATGGGGAATAGGTTTGCTGAGTAGGGTAGAAATTTTTTCACAATTCAATACGCTATACGCTGGGCGGGCAGCTG
Source organism: Chitinophagales bacterium (assembly GCA_038203965.1). Taxonomy (GTDB): domain Bacteria; phylum Bacteroidota; class Bacteroidia; order Chitinophagales; family Saprospiraceae; genus Opimibacter. The sequence goes on from JBBRDL010000014.1 coordinate 6,938, forward strand.
CTGCAGCATATGCCTCTGTTGTAATTGTTTCCACCGTACAATGAATATCAGAAAGGTTAAAAATAGTACGTGCGAAATTATCCCATGAGACTTCACCTGCATTGGCGAAATTGAATATTCCCTGGATAGCATCCTTTTCGCCAGCGATATCCTGATGTATAAGATCCTTTATTGCGCCAACAATATCATTGGTTAACGTCGGGGCGCCAAGTTGATCTCCTACTATACGGAGATGATCTTTTGTTTTTCCCAGGCGTAACATGGTGTTTACAAAGTTGGTGCCTTCTGGCCCATATACCCACGAAGTGCGGAGGATCGTATAGCTGGCACCAGAGTTTGCTATTTCTATCTCACCTTCTCGTTTCGATTGGGCATAGATTCCTTTTGGCTCTGTAGGATCATCTTCTTTCAATGGTCTGCGAAGAGAATTGTGATAGACATAATCCGAAGAGAAATCAAAAAGGTGCACGCCTGCATTCCTGCAAGCTGACGCAATATGCCCCGGTGCTATAGTGTTGTAGAGCGTTGCATCTCTCGGATGCGTTTCTGCATCATCTACTTTAGTGTAGGCTGCGCAATTGATCCAATATTTTACCTGCGGCAGAAGCGCAAGGATATGCTCGATTTTTTCTTTGTCAGCAATGTCTAGTTGTCCCCGATCAAAAGAAAAGACATGATAATCTTCCTGAAAGGACAAGAGATCGACAAATGCTTTGCCCAACTGACCTGAAGCCCCGCTAACAACTATCGGAATCATAATACCAGATCAGCTATAGTGCCCAGGCCAAGATCTTTTTCAGAAATTATAAATGGCCGGTCTACGTTTGGCCAGGAGATACCTATTTCTGGATCATCATAGCGAATACCACCTTCTGCCGGCTTATGGTAGAAGTTGTCACATTTGTAACTGAAGATAGTGTCATCTTCCAGGACCAGATACCCGTGAGCAAATCCTCTTGGCACCCAGAATTGTCGCTTGTTTTCACCCGAAAGAACCAGACCATAACTCAGACCAAAAGTCTCTGAGTCTTTCCGCAGATCAACAACTACATCATAGACCGCGCCTGTTATGACTCGAACCAATTTGCCTTGTGCATGTGCTCCATGTTGAAAATGCATGCCTCGGAGTACACCCATATTGGATTTTGCCTCATTGTCCTGAACAAATGGATATCCGCCAGGCAATTTATAATGTTGAAGATGATACGTCTCTAAAAAATAACCCCGTTCATCTTTAAACACACCGGGATCAATGATCACTAATCCTTCAATCTCAGTTTTTGTGATGGTCATATGCACGCTGTATCATTTTTATTTCTGCCTGAAATAAATCCGTATAGGAGATCCGGTAAACTCAAAAGCTGCTCTTATCTGATTTTCAAGGAAGTTCCTATAGTTGGTTTTTACTTCTTCAGGGTAATTACAGAAGAGTGCAAAAGCAGGGTAGGGCGTAGGTAATTGCGTACTGTATTTGATTTTGATAAGATGACCCCGGAAACTTGGATGCGGTTGCTTTTGAACAGCGGCCTCAATCAATTCATTAAACTTGGACGTAGAAATTTTTCTCGCTCTGTTTTCCGATACCTGAAGTGCTGTTTCAATGGCTTTGAAGATCCGTTGTTTGTCATAGACAGAAATAAACAGTATAGGTACATCTGTGAAGGGCGCCATTTTCTGGCGGATGATATTTTCAAAGTCGCGGGCCGTGTTGGTCTCTTTTTCAATAAGATCCCATTTATTGACTACGATCACGATGCCTTTGCTGCGACGGAGTGTAAGCTGAAGGATACTCAGATCTTGGCTTTCTAATCCGGTGGTAGCATCAAGCATCAGAATGCAGACATCTGAATCTTCAATCGCTTTGACAGTACGAATGACACTATAAAATTCAAGATTCTCTTCGACCATGCGTTTTTTCCGCATACCGGCTGTATCGATGATCAGAAAATCTTTTCCAAATTTATTGTAGCGAGTATGAATCGAATCCCTGGTCGTCCCTGCAATTTCAGTTACAATATGCCGGGTCTCCCCCATAAGGGCATTGATAAAAGAAGATTTTCCCACATTTGGACGGCCGATGACAGCGATTTTTGGAATATCGGGTGATTGCTCTTCGTCAGGGCTAAGGACTTCCGCAACTTCATCCAGGATTTCGCCTGTTCCACTTCCAGAGATAGAAGAAAGAAAATGTGTGCTCTCAAAGCCCAACGCCCAGAATTCATTGGCTAGAAGTTGTCTTTCCGGATTATCAACTTTATTGACGGCGAGAATAACTTTTTTATTTCCCTTACGCAATTTTGCAGCTATTTCTGCATCGAGATCTGTGATACCTGTCATCACATCTGTCATAAAAATAATAACAGATGCTTCTTCAATGGCTATGTCTACCTGGTCTCTGATCGCCGCTTCAAAAATGTCATCTGAATGCTCTACAAATCCCCCGGTGTCAATGATGGTAAATGTTTTACCATTCCAGAAGCCGGTGCCATATTGGCGATCACGTGTCACTCCACTGATGTTGTCAGTGATGGCTTGGCGTTGACCCACCATTCTGTTAAACAATGTGGACTTTCCTACGTTGGGCCTTCCTACTATCGCTACTATATTGGACATAATCAGTTTTGGTATCCGAATTTTTTTAATGCTTGTTCATCATCACGCCAGTTGTCCCGCACCTTGATATTCAGATCCAGGAAGACGCGTTTGCCAAGGAAGATTTCAATTTCCTTTCTGGCCTCTGTGCCTAATTCTTTGATGGCAGATCCTCCTTTGCCGAGGAGAATTGATTTTTTACGTTCATCGAGTGTGTATACGATCGCAGAGATGCGGGTGATAGGCCCTGCGTTGCTTTCACCTTCTGTGAAAGAATCGATACTGATTTCGCATGTATAAGGTATCTCATCGTGAAATAGCTCCAGTATTTTTCCGCGGATGATTTCGCTTACGAAAAAACGTTCCGGCCGATCGGTGAGCTGATCTTTAGGATAGAACACAGGTCCTTCGGGCAGTAACGAAACGATATCAGCCATGAGTTCGATGATACCTGTTCCCTTTAGTGCGGAAACACAATGGAGTTTTTTTGTTGGCAGTAAATCCGAAAGTTCAGCAATGCGCACTTCCAACTCTTCTTCTTTTACCAGATCTTTCTTGTTGATGATGGCAAGGACCGGAGAGGTGTGGCTGGCGATACGTTGAAGAAGATTATGTTGTTCACTCAGCGATTCAAATGGATCTGTGACAAAAAGAATTAAATCAGCATCATCAAAAGACAGGCTGATATAGGCATTCATCATTTGATGCATACGGTAAGCAGGCTCATCGATAAAACCAGGTGTATCTGAAAAAACGATCTGAAAATCATCTCCACTCACGATCCCGATGATCCGGTGACGCGTGGTTTGTGGCTTGGAAGTGATTATAGACATCTTCTCTCCAACTAATGCATTGAGCAATGTGGATTTACCCATGTTGGGCCGACCGAGGATGTTGACAAACCCGGATCTGTGTATAGAATTTTCAGCCAAGGTGGAGTAAATTTTGAGAGAAAATCTGTTGTTCTGCCCATTTGAGCAATGCTCTTGGCTTCCGGTTCCGCCAGGCTGAGTCCGTCAGCAGATGGAGGTAATGATTGAGTCCATAGGTATGCATCTCTGTAGACACATGATCGAGCGGATTGATGATTGCTACCCAGCCTTCATTCCCCGATACTTCATCATGCCACTCTTCATAATAAGCATTGTCATCTGCTGCATGATAGTTGAGAACATTTTCGCAGATCAGCATAAACTTGTATATCCCTTCATTTTGCATCAGATCGGTGATCTCCCTACGCAGGGTCATGATGTCATTAGTGATACAATCATTCCACTCGCCAATCAATTCGATAATGGCATAATGAAGGTCGTAGTCTGTATATAGGATCTTGATGTAGAGGGTAGGGCTACCAATCTCATCCCATTGGGGATGGATATAGTAGTTGTAGATGGCATTAGTATAATAGAATTCGTCATAGTCCCGTCCATACAGCGGAGACCGCGGGTCTTCTGAGGCTATGTATGCATCCCTCCATTGAAAATACGGCTCTATATCGTGCATCCCGCAAAAATACAAGTTTCGGCGGTAGGGATTGGTAGAAACCCGCAGTACTATAACTTTGTTAACAGGAAGCTGATGCAAGAAAAACCTTTTGTTATAACCATAGTGGGTCCGGAGAGTAGTGGTAAAACCACTCTGGCCAGACAGTTAGCGGGGTATTATACCTGTCCGTTGGTTCCGGAGTATGCGCGGGAATATCTCGAAAGGTTGGATAGGCCTTACAGTGAGGAGGATCTATTTCTAATAGCGAAGGGCCAGTTGGAGGGTATTTTGGAGGTTTTAAGTAGGCAGACAGCGGAGAGCATACTTCGACTACGCCCAGCACAAGTAGGACATAGAGCAGAGGGCATACTTCGACTACGCTCAGCACAAGTAGGGCATAGAGCAGAGGGCAAAGGGAATAGGATAAGTAGGACTGAACAGAGTGCAGACTTCCGTTTTCAATTGGGCTCCCACCAAATAATCCCCCCTGTCTTTGATTTGTTTTCCCTCAACCATTTACTGCGGTTCAACGATGAGGGGATGAAAATTGGAAGTAATGATTTGGTCATTAATAGTGGGCAGTCTACATCCGAGAAGAAGGTAGGGGGAGGGATACAAAATTCTTTATTGACATTTCAAAGAGAGGCGTTTGGGGCGGAGCCAAGGTCGTTGGTGATTTTGGACAGTGGGATGCTAACGCTGAGGATGTGGGCGAGGATAAAATATGGAATCACAATTCCTTTAGTAGAAGATGCTATGAGGGAAGATGTGACTTCGCTTTATATTTTATGCCGACCGTTGATTGCATGGGAAGCAGATCCGCTGAGGGAAGCGCCAGCATTACTGGACAGGGCATGGATTTACAATCAATATCTAAGTGAATTGTCCATTATTCAAGAGACGCAATCCATTTTAAAGAAGCGTGGATAAGCTTTTCAATCGATTTGCCGGATTGAGCGCTGATTTTTCCCTGTAGGCGTTCAGCGAGAATGCTGTTGAAAGAGATAGCCTTGTGTCCTAAAATGTCAGCGAATAAATAGATCGCGGATGTTTCCATTTCCAGATTCATAAAATGCAATCCATCTATTTCCACTTGATGAAGTGATTCAATTGGAATGTCATAAGCTAAAGGTGCTCTGATGACGCGTCCCTGCGGACCATAAAAACCAGGACATGTTAGTGTAATCCCTTCTTTGAAAGGTTCGGGAAAACCAGACATATCAAAATGATGTCTCCTGGTCAAATACGACCATTCAGGTAAAAGATCATGTGCTAGCTTTTGGTGTTCGTAATACATGCCAATAGCATCTGTCCCTACAGCCAGTCCTGATACGACTATATCATCGACCAATACATCAGGATGAATGGAACCAGATGTACCTATCCTGATAAGGTTTAAAGATGTGAGATTTTCTTTTGGTTGACGTGTTTTGAAATCAACGTTTACAAGGGCATCCAACTCATTCAGAACGATATCAATGTTGTCTGTTCCGATACCGGTGGAAAGGACAGTGATTCGTTTTTTGTAAAACCAGCCGGTGTGGGTGATAAACTCACGTTTACTTTTAATGACGTCAATAGTATCGAAAAAGTTCGAAACTTTAGAGACCCTGCCGGGATCCCCCACCAGGATGATAGTGGGAGCTACATCTTCTGGAAGAAGGTTGAGATGATAGACTGAGCCATCGTCGTTGAGGATAAGTTCGGCAGCGTTCATTGTTTATCGAAGATAAACATTCTGTGAGTTGTGAGTTGTGAGTGATTGTTAGGTTTCTTGCACTGGGGGAGTCGAAGTATGAGTTGTGAGTTTATGGTGTCTAAGATAAGGATTGGAGAATAATTTCAGTGTTTTTTAGACGGGTGATATACCTTTGGCAAATGAAGAAGATATACTACTTGTCAACATGTGACACATGTCGTGCTATTATCAAGCGGCTGGAAGGATTGGATGATTTTGAAAAGCAAGATATCAAGACAGAACCGATGACAGCAGGCCAGTTGATGGAAATGAAAAACCTGGCTGGTACTTATGAGGCATTGTTTAGTAGAAGAGCGATTAAATATAAAGAGATGAAGCTGAAAGATCAGGTGTTGAAGGAAAATGACTTTAAGCAGCTGATCTTGAAGGAGTATACTTTTCTCAAGCGGCCAGTGATCATTGCAGGGAATAAAATATTTATTGGGAATGAGGAGAAGACCATTGTTTCAGCAGAAAATAATATCGGCAGGATGTGAAGCAAAAATGGGTCGGATACATTTCCTTTAAATGCATTAGGTTTTTAATTATTACACCGAAGGATAATAGGCGCCGTCAGGATTTCATTGCTCTTATGATCTGCCCTGTCTTTGATGTAAATTCTATACTGGACGGTATCGAGCGGAAACTGCGTATTAGGGATACATGGATCTGAGCCATCAGGATAGATGCAGCAGGTCGAATACAGCACAATCCTTACTTCGCCTTCAACACCATTGCCGGCACCGTCTTCAGGTAGGGTAGGAATGCCAAAAGTGTTGTCAAGTGTGCCTGTCCGTTCATCAATAAAAAAAATATTGTTTTCGGGATCCTGATCTGTCCGGCCGAGGTCTCCATCCCCATCTTCAAACCGGAAACGAACGATCAGCGAATCTTCCTGGAAGACACCCTGATCCAGAGAGTCTTTCGAAATGCTCAGAAACTCAATAAAGGGTTCATCCGGATAGTCAGGAGAATCAAGGCATTGCCAGCCAACCATGGTTAGGAGAAGTAAAAGGCCTATTTTTGAGCCTGATGTCAGCACCAGATGTACAACGTGATTCATTAGTCCGCCGAATATACGATATAAACGAAAAGGACTTTGAAGGTGTTGCATTGGAAGTATGGAAATACCAATATGCGCATAACCCTTTGTACCGGTCCTTTTGTGAACTTTTGGGGATTGGGCCTGAAAAAGTACATACTTCTCAAGATATTCCGTTTTTGCCTATTGCCCTTTTCAAAAATCATGAAATTAAAACAGGTCTGTGGGAACCTGAAATAATATTCCGAAGCAGTGGTACCACAGGCAGCACGCCAAGTCAGCATCTTGTCCGTGACTTAAATTGGTATCATGCAATTACGGAGAAGTGTTTCGCACCTTATTTCGCTGCACCTCACAGTTATGCATGGATAGGCTTGTTACCATCCTATCTCGAACGGGCAGATTCCTCTTTGGTTGATATGGTTCATCATTTTATGACCTGTAGTGATCATCCGGGCAACAGATTTTTTCCGCAAATAACTGATGAAGTAATAGACGCGATTCTTTCACTTGAGAAAGCTAGCCAGCCTACGATTCTTATCGGTGTCAGCTTTGCTTTACTGGATTTATTCGAACGCAGGGATGTGCCTGTATGGGAAAATCTCTGCATCATTGAAACAGGAGGAATGAAAGGCAGGGGTCCTGAAATAACCAGAGAAGAACTTTATCAGCGGTTACGGCTACACAATAGCAATCTTCGTATTACAAGTGAATATGGGATGACGGAAGTAATGTCGCAAGCTTACCGGTTGGATCAGCATTATCAACCAGGAGCTTCCATGCGGGTGCGATTGAGAGATATAAGTGATCCTTTGAAATTGATTGAACACGGACAGCGCGGGGTGATCAATATCATAGATCTGGCTAACATTGATACGTGTGCGTTTATAGCTACGGATGATGTAGGCATTTCATATCCTGATGGAACTTTTGACGTAATGGGCAGACTTGATGATAGTGATTTACGGGGTTGTAACCTGATGTATGTGTGAGACAGTAAGAGGTATGAGACTGTGTGAGCCTTCGCGAAATGTGCTTCACACCTATCAAGCGGCAACGACAAAATGACTATTTCATTTTGCCAAACCCTCGTAGAGCCAATTTGCTAAAGCTTGTCGATTGGTAGAAGGAAGTATACGTTTGCGATCTGCTTCGTTTTTGATATTCGCGAGTTCGACATAGAGGGTGGTTGGATAAGGGACTCTCAGCATGTATAAATTACGTGTCGATACGGAGCCTTGGTATTCATTACCCGCGCGGTACTTGGCATATTTCTGCTGAAAAACGTCCTGTACATTAAGGGCCAGTTTTTTGCCGGATTTGGAATGCTCAAAGTGGTAAAAGAAGACATCCTGCCTGTGATTTTCGGAACGGGAATCTACGTGGATACAAACGAGAAATTGTTCTTTTACACCTGATCTGGCATAGTACCCATAGAGATCATTGATGGCATCTGTGCGTTGTTTGAGACGTGCAAGTTGATTTATAGGAATCGTTTGTGTGCCCATGGTTTTTTCATCATGGTCACAGATGAGGATATCATCGTTTCGGATGCCGTCATTGTCATCTTGGATGACGATGTGAACCTTTGCTCCATTTTCCATCAGATTCCTGGCGAGGCGGAGAGATACATCATAGGCATACTCATCTTCGCAAATGCTACGGCTGCCCATTTTAGCCATTGCACCAGGATCCGGTCCGCCGTGCCCGGCGGATATATAATATACCTTCCCTTTCAGCCGGTCACTTTTATGGGTGATGTGTCCATACTCGCGACCGAAAATGGAAACTGTTTCATTACCGGCTTTCGGCGAAGGTTTTTCATCTTCCATTTTATCTGTAGACTTTTCTACAACGGCAATCGGTTTTTTATCTCCTCCCGCACAATTTAGTTCATGATAGGGGACCCATAATATTTTACTTGATACGTAATCACTCTTGCGAAGATTACGGTTGAGTATGATTCGGTTGTAATTGGCTATCCGTTTAGCGGCCTCCATATCATTGATTCCCAGGGTGCTTCGGATACTTTGACCATTATATTGGTAGATCATGACAGGCAGCTTATACTCTTTCCCTTCAAAGAGCAAGTCTTTTCTACTTAAATTATTCATTTCCAGGAATTTATCCATGTTGCATTCATACTCATCTAGTTCATAACGGTTGAGTAGAATGGTAATGCCATCACCTGCCTTAGCAACCACACTATAGAAATAGGGTGCATTGCCCGGAAGGGCAGCGAGTTTGAAGACAAGTAAGGAGACGAGGGTGGTGAGAAAGCCGCGCATTTTGATTAAATCATTGATTATGACAAAGGTAATACATTATTAAATAATTTAATGTAAATGGGTGTTTGAAATTTGAGCATCGACTGATTTTATGCCTGTTGCTAAGCTGTCGGCCTTAAGAAATCTGGCTCTCCTTATCCATCTAAGACCCCTCTTTCCTCCGCGTTTACCTGTTATCTTTGTCGCCGCATGAATCGAATCTTAAACCTGGTCGCAATCGAAGCACGTATAGAACTTCGGGAGCGATATGCCCTTTCAGGTATAGTATTATATGTGCTTTCCTCCTCATTTATTGTGTTTTCGATATGGAAGCAGCTTCCGGCAAAGGAATGGGGGCTCACTTTTTGGGTGATATTTCTGTTTTGCTCATTGATGGCTGTTGTCAAGACGTTTGGCAGAGAGAATGAAGGCCGCTATTTTTATTATTACACACTGTACCACCCATTGGAGCTCTTCATGGCCAAAGTGATGTATAATCTCTTACTACTGCTCTTTATTTTCCTGACACTTTGGTTTGTCCTTTACGTCATGGCCGGTAACCACATCATCCGGATGGGCTGGTTTTTGACCACAGGACTAATGGCTAGCTTGGGTTTGTCATTTCTTTTGACGTTGATTACCTCGATCGCTATCAAAACCCAACAGAATGCATCATTGACTGCAGTCATGGCATTACCGTTGATGATTCCACTTTTGATCAATATCCTCCGGCTGACAGCCTATGCATCCGGCACCACCCCGGACGAAAACCCCTGGAATGAAATGATGATGTTATCTAGTATTATATCCCTGGTGATAGGTATGTCGCTCTGGTTGTTTCCCTATCTTTGGCGATCTTAATTATGCAGGAACCAACCATTCATTTATCCTTTAGACTAGCAGCATGGAAGTGGGCTACAATGGGCATACTCATTGCTGTATTTATAGCTGGGTGGATTGTCCCGCTTAAATCCGGCATTATCAAGGTCACACCTGATAAAGCCGCTGCAGGAGAGATGCTTGTGGTGGATGTAACCGGTTATAATTCATCCTTTCTTACGGATACATCGCTTTTGAGAGCCTGGCTCAGACTATCCGGAGATACGGTAATCATGGCAACCCGCATTCAAGTCACCGGTGACCGGAACCTGTCTGCCAGATTTTATATTCCCTCCGTATTTCCAATTAGACAAGAAGCCTATCCCTTGACCCTTGTCTTAGATCATAGCCAGGATGGAACCAGTGTGCTTCCGAATGCCATTTTTATCACTCCTGCTTTAGCTCAAGATACCTCCGAACTTAAATTATGGTTTAAGGATAAAATAGAATCAGTGCATGAGAAGGCAGGGATTCAATACCCATTCAGAAATATCCTGGCTGAAACGATTCGTAATACCTATTTCCACGTTCCGATGTGGTTTGCGATGATCATCCTTTTCGGGGTAAGTGCATGGTATAGTCTGAAATATTATCAGCAAGGACTTATTGACTTTGACAGGAAAAGTATTGCCTTCATCAAAGTAGGACTGATTTTTGGTCTCCTGGGCCTTGTGACAGGGATGCTTTGGGCGAAATATACCTGGAATGCTTATTGGAGCTGGGATGTTAAACAAAATATGTCCGCTATTGCATTGCTGATCTATGCTGCACTCATGGTCATGCGATCATCGGTGGAAGATGATATGCAAAAGGCCAGGCTGACTGCCGGTTATAATATGTTTGCTTTTGTCCTGCTGATACCTTTACTTTTTATCATACCCAGGATGACGGATAGCCTACATCCGGGCAATGGTGGTAATCCAGCATTGGGCGGTGAGGACCTTGACAATACAATGCGGATGGTCTTTTATCCGGCTGTCATTGGATTTATTATGCTGGGTCTTTGGATGAGTCAGTTAGTGTACAGAACAGATAAGCTAAAAGGAAACCAATGAAGTTGAATAAATCTTTTCATATTTATGGGCTATTTCAGCAAAGGATGAAAATCAAAGGGATATTAATAATGGTCATGTTGATTGTTTTCCAGTCTGCTCAGGCAGAAGGCGAGCAGTCACCTGATTTTATCCGGAGCATTGGCAAGATTTATGTGGTAGCGGGCGTATGCCTGATTATCCTTGTTACTTTATTTATCTATATGATCCAATTGGATCGTAAGATTTCAAAAATTGAAAAAAGGCAAAAAAATGAGTAATACAAGTAAACACATCAGCTTTTTTGAAAGTGTAAACCGGAATTTTGACCGGGCTGCGGCGCATACCACGATCCCAAAAGGTCTGCTCGAACAGATCAAGGGTTGTAATGCGGTGTATGAAATGACCTTTCCGGTCAAGATTGGTAATACCTATCAGGTCATTGAAGCCTTCCGTGTACAGCATAGTCATCACCGGCTCCCTACTAAAGGGGGTATCAGGTTTAGCCACCTGGTCAATCGTGATGAAGTCATGGCATTAGCCGCTTTGATGAGCTATAAATGTGCATTGGTCGATGTGCCTTTTGGAGGGGCAAAAGGTGGCGTTAAAATCAGTCCAAGAAAATATACAGAGCAGCAACTTGAATTGATCACACGTCGCTACACGACTGAACTCATTCGTAAAAATTTTATCGGGCCGGGTCTTGATGTTCCTGCGCCTGATTATGGAACGGGTAGCCGCGAGATGGCCTGGATCCTTGATACCTACCAAACCTTTAAGCATGGAGAGATCGATGCAGCAGCGTGTGTGACTGGAAAACCCGAGAGTCAGAATGGTATTAAAGGAAGGACTGAAGCTACAGGCCGTGGTGTTTACTATGGTATCCGACAGTTTTTGTCTTACGCTGATGATGCAAAAGCACTTGGACTTGAGCCAGGTATTGCCGGTAAAACGATGGTCATTCAAGGCCTTGGAAATGTAGGATCATATTCTGGTACGATTTCGCAGCATGAAGGTGATGCTAAAATCATAGGTGTTTCCGAAATGGAGGGAACCATCTACAGTGAAAAGGGGATCAATATTGAAAAACTGATTAAGTTTCGAAAGGATAAAGGCTCTATCATTGGCTTCCCGGGTACGAAGACGCTTCCTGAGCGGGATGATTGGGTTGCTATCGAATGTGACATTCTGGTACCTGCTGCGCTGGAAAATCAGATCACCACCGAGAATGCTAAAAGGGTAAAAGCTAAGATCATCGCAGAAGCGGCCAATGGTCCAGTGACTTCAGAAGCTGCTGACATCCTTGCGAAAAAAGGAATTGTGATTCTCCCGGACATGTACCTTAATGCGGGTGGGGTAACTGTTTCTTATTTCGAATGGTTGAAAAACCTCTCCCATATGCGTTTTGGCCGTATGGAAAAAAGATTCCAGGAAAACTCACTGAAAAACCTTTTGACTACTGTTGAAAGACTCACTGGTCAAACGGTAAGTAGCAAGGAAAAAAATGTATTGACCCATGGAGCAGATGAAATCGACCTTGTGCGTTCAGGACTGGAAGACACGATGGTCAATGCATACGATGAGATTCGCGATACCATGAAACGCAAAAAAAACATAGAGGATCTAAGGTCAGCAGCTTTTGTGGTGGCGCTGAATAAAATTTCCGGAGACTATGTCCGTTTAGGGATCTTCCCATAAGCAGGTGAAGTAGTTATTTCAAAAGCGCATCAATGAGCAAACATATGATAGAGGATCTTGACAAGATTGATTTTCAGATATTACAAATATTGCAGGAGAACAGCAATATTACCAACCTAAGCCTTTCCAAAAAAATCGGGTTATCTCCTGCACCTACCTTGGAGCGGGTAAAGAAGCTGGAAAAAAATGGCATCATCAAGAGCTATCATGCTGAAGTGGATCCTCTCTCCCTGGGACTCACGGTGAAAACATTTATTCTGGTGAACATAGGCTGGCATAAAGAAAATGCGTCTGAAAATTTCCTTCGTAAAGTGAATGAAATAGATGAAGTCGCGGAATGTAATATCATCACTGGTGACGGTGATTTTTTACTCAAGGTCATCTGTAAAGACCTGCAAGCTTATCAGAATTTGCTGTTCAATGTATTGTCTCAGATTCCTGAGGTTGAAAGACTAAAAACCCTCATGACTTTGTCTACGGTCAAAAACCGGAAAGTGCTGCCTTTAAACTATAATGGGTAATCCAGAATTGCTTTACAGTAACCTTAACCATTGAGTACAACTTCCTTATTGTGGTCGGTGCAGCCGCCGGGCGGTAAACTATCGTACCTGTTTGGAACGATGCACATCAAGGATGATCGTGTGTATCAGTTTTGCGATGCACTGTATCCGCTCATCCTCCAGTCCGATGTCTATGTTGGTGAAATGAATCTGGATTCAATGTTAAGCCCTGAGGTTGGCCCGCGATATGAAATGAAGTCCTTTTTCAGACCAAATGTCTACAGTAAGCTGCGTAAGCAAATAGTCAAATCATTTAAAGTAGATGTTGACCGATATGCACATCTTCATCCACTGATGATCATGAGTGCTGTTTCGCATACCATTCTGGATAATGATCATGCCGTTTCACTTGACGAGCACTTATGGAATTTTGCTGCGGAGAGGGACATTACAGTTCAGGGGCTTGAATCTATTGGGGAACAAATGGCACTTATGCATTCCATTGATCCACAGCCTTTGTATGTGCAACTCAAGAATATCAGCGCAAGGCCTGAAATGATCAGGAGGTTTACAGATAGTGCATTGCATTGCTATCTCCATGGGGAGATTCATAAGCTTTATAAATTGACGAAGAGTTCAATGCATCAACTGAGAAAGCGGATCATCTATCAAAGGAACAAAGTGATGGCGGAGAGGATAGCTGGTTTCGATCCAACATTAAGCTATTTTATCACTGCGGGTGCAGGACATTTAAGCGGACCCTCAGGTATTATTTCCAGTCTAAGAAAGGCGGCCTATACGGTAAAGGCTGTTCCTTTCGAAAGGGCTTTGGACGACACTTTAGTATTGGTGCGTTAATGTTTTGATCGGTTAAAAAAACAAACCAAATCCGGCCGAAACGCTTATATGCTGTGCATAACTTATAGCACTACTCACAAAAAAAGGTCCTAGTTTCAATCCGGCAGAAGCCTCAATAATAAAGGTATTTTCATTTTTTAAAAAGAGATCTACATCATATTGATCCTCGCCATCCTCATAGATGTAATGGATTGATGTGCTTGAAGTCTGATAACCTGCCATCAACTGACCGGAGAAAAATTTACCTGACTTACCAAGGTGTACTGAAAATAAATGCTGATCGCTGTCGAGGTAATCGCCCGCTTCGATGTGATGATAAAAATATCCAATAGAAAAATCAATAGGTGGCGAAGCGAAATAAGCGGATAGGAAATGCCTTCCTCCAATACCGAAAAAGTTGACTTTCCCAAATTCATCTCCGAGTGAAAAAGATAGGAATCTTCCACTTATTTCTGAATGCAGCAATCCGCCAATGGTCACTTGTGGAGTGCCAAGCAATAATCTCTTCAGGTCATATCCCCCGGGAAAGGCATAAAAGGTAGTATCCTCCCCCTGCAAAATGACTATATTTTTATCGCCAATGATCGTCGGCACAGTGACCGTTTGAGCAGGACGAAAATCACCGGTAGTTTTTCCGGTAAATGTTCTCATTGATTCGGCTGGAAAGGATGCAATGGCCTGCGCTTTTAAGCGAAAATAAAAGGTTGAATCATGTTTGGACCATTCCCATATTCCGGTATTAATATTGGAAGTAAACAGATTCGCCAAGGGCTGAACATAAGGCTTTGCATTTTCCCCAATGTAGGCATCCAGATATTCTTTGATGGATTGATCCTGACTGCTCACTGTGTTGGTAAGGAGCAGAAAACTGATAATAAATGAGCAAATAGTTTTCATCGGAAGGAGCATTTTGTTTAAAGCAATAGGCCTCATTTCTATGAGTGGTATTGCGTGCCAAAAATCGCATCGTACCGAGGGTCAACAAGCAGTATAACATATCTGGCATGGATTAGTTTTTACCTATTTAGCCTTTCAGATGTCTATCTGATCGAATAAAACACCATTTTCTTCCAATCTCCATCCGGTTTTAGTAACAAAATGACCATTATTGCGTTCTCCCTCGATCATATGAGAACAACCCTACTACGAACCCTCTTATCCGGCTTTTGGTGTTTATTAGCTATGGTGGTGAATGCACAGGTGAAACATACTATAAGCGGCTATGTAAAGGACAGCAGGACCGGTGAGACACTTATAGGTGCGAATGTTTTCCTGGAAAACGATGCGACTACAGGTACCGTCACCAATACATACGGTTTTTTCTCCATCACTTTACCTGAAGGACCTCAATTATTGGTTTTTTCTTACCTGGGATATCAAAGCCGTATTGAACCCTTAATCTTAAATGCGAATATCAATCTCAACATCGGGATGGACAAAGGTATCGCAATGCAGGAAGTGGTGGTATCTGCTGCTGGTGAAGAGGAAGATGAAAACGTGCAGAGCACCTCCATGGGAAGGGTTACGCTGCCCATGGAACAAATAAAAGTTTTACCTGCATTGTTGGGTGAAGTGGATGTACTGAAGACGCTCCAGTTATTGCCCGGAGTTTCATCAGCGGGAGAGGGTAGTTCAGGATTCTATGTGCGTGGCGGAGGTGCTGATCAGAATCTGGTACTTTTAGATGAGGCTGTAGTTTATAACAGCGGGCATTTCCTTGGATTTTTCAGTGTTTTCAACGCGGATGCAATTAAAAACACGACCTTGATCAAGGGTGGTATACCTGCTGTCTATGGAGGCAGGCTTTCATCAGTGCTGGATATACAGATGAAGGAAGGAAACAACCAGCAATTTGAAGGAGAAGGTGGTATAGGTCTTATTTCTTCCCGGCTTACGCTTGAAGGCCCAATTGTAAAAGATAAAAGCAGTTTTTTGATCAGTGGACGCCGAACCTATGGTTTTGATCTTGCGCAGCCATTAATCAGGCAAACTGATTTTGCCGGAACTAATTATTTCTTCTATGATCTCAATGCAAAAATCAATTATCAGTTTTCACAAAAAGACAGGTTATATCTGAGTGGTTATTTTGGAAGAGATGTATTGACCCTGGCTCAACCCGGACGTGATTTTGGATTTAAACTTCCTTATGGCAATGCGACTACTACATTAAGATGGAATCACTTATTCAACGATAAATTATTTTTTAATCTCTCTGCCATTTATAATGATTACCAGTTCAGGGCTGGATTTAAACAGGAAGAATTCAGCTTTGATGTGTTTTCAGGCGTCAGAGACTTTTCTGCTAAGTTTGATTTTGATTATTTTCCTTCTAATGAACATCAGATTAAAACCGGTTTACATGCGACTCAACATAGATTGACTCCGAATGTGATTACGGGTAATGCCGGAGACGTGGAATTTGAAAATACAGCAGTGGCAAAGTATGGGAATGAATATGCCCTTTATATTCAGGACGACTGGAAGATTAGTTCCTGGTTTCGCGTTAATCTTGGTCTGAGGGCGACAATGTTTCAGCAGGTAGGTCCTTATACTTCATCGATTACAGGAGAGACGTACAACAATGGTGAGGTTGTCACCACCTATAATTCAATGGAGCCAAGACTTTTTGTCAATACCGCCCTCCATCCAAATGCTTCCTTGAAAGCAGGCGTTACAGCTACTACACAATATCTTCATTTGGTGAGTAACAGTTCCTCAACCTTACCTGCTGATGTATGGGTGCCTAGCTCTGAGCTGGTCAAACCTCAGCGTGGATGGCAGTATGCTGCAGGCTATTTTCAAAACATCCGTAAAAATGAATATGAAGCTTCTGTCGAAGTCTATTATAAATCGCTAAGAGACCAGATTGATTATCGTGAAAGTTATGTTGACAACAGCGTAGATCAGGTCGAGACTGAATTCGTTTTTGGTGACGGGAAGGCATATGGCCTGGAATTTTTGCTTCGTAAAAACAAAGGAGCTCTAAACGGGTGGATCGGATATACACTGAGTCGAACAGACAGGACCTTTCCGGATATTGAGAATGGACGAACCTATCCTACAACATACGATCGTACGCATGACTTGAGTATAGTGACCAATTACAATCTGACAAATAAACTTATTGCCGGGTTTGTTTTTGTCTATGCAACCGGCAAATCCTATACACCGCCTGAAAGAGTCTATCTGATTGACGGCGAGTTGCAGACGGATTATGGCCCTCGCAATAGTCAGCGATTGGAGCCATATCATCGGATGGATATTTCATTGACCTATATCCCTAATCCGACCAGTACAAAAAACTTTACATCAGAATGGGTCTTTTCGATCTACAATGTCTATAACCGGCAGAATACTTTTTTCCTCTATACCGATTACGAAACCGACCTGCAATCAGGCACCGCTGAAGTAAAGGCATATAAGGTTTCTATTTTTCCGATACTACCATCGATCACCTGGAATTTTAAATTCAAATGAAAATAAATATTCAGTTTCTCACCTTAGGTTTATTTCTGTTACTGTTTTCTTCCTGTGAAGAGGAGTTTACACCTAACCCTTCAGGCGATGGTCCTAAATACGTTGTCGAGGGGTATATCGAAGCAGGGGAGGACGCGTTTATTCCTTATCTTCTGCTGACGAGAACCTTTGACTTTTACGGAGAGATCAGCCCTGATCAGTTTACAGAATCATTTGTGCATGATGCTGACGTAAGGGTATCAGACGGAAGTATAGAAGTGGTATTTCAGGAGATTTGTTTTTCTGAGCTTGACTCTGCCATTCGGGAGCAAGTGGCCGAACAATTTGGATTCGATCCGGATAGCCTTACTATAGATTTTTGTGTTTATCTTGATTTACTTAATCAGTTACAACCACAGGAAGGAAAGACCTATGATCTGCGGATCAATGCAGGGGGAGACCTGATCACTGCCTCAACCCATATTCCCATCCATGTGCCATTAGAGCGTATTACGTTCAAACCTCCTCCTGGAGAACCAAATGATTCACTTGCACAAATGGTTTGTTTTATTGCGGACCCACCCGGAGAAAAGAATTTCTATAGGTATCTTGTAGCGACCAATGAAGGGACATTGGAAACCGGGTTTTCAAGCGTCGAAGAAGATCTCTTTTTCGACGGTCTGATTTTTGAGTTTCAGCTATTAAATCCCAAAACTTCTAGTGGGGATGTTGAACCACAAGAATTTGGATTGTATTTTGTTGGCGATACGATAACCGTCAAATGGTCAAGCATAGATGAAGCGAATTTTGATTTCTGGAATACACTTGAATTTTCGAATGCCAATCAGGGTCCATTTTCAAGTTATACGCGCCTGGAATCCAATATCACTGGGGGACTTGGAATTTGGGGCGGATATAGTGTCAGTCATTATACCCAGGTAGTAACCTATTGAACATCGATGACAAAACAATTACTGGAATATTCCTCTACAGGTGTTGAAATACAGCGCCACTCTAAGGGTGCTGTTATTTTTGGCGCCAGTGGGCTTATCGGCAATTGTTGTCTCCGCAGGTTGTTAGTCCATCAGGCGTATGACAAAGTAATCTCCATCGGACGCGGCCCTATCAAGGCCAGTCATCCAAAGCTGATCCATTATGAAGTTGATATGTCTCAAAGTGACCATTACAGGCACCTGATGCGAGGTGACGATCTGTACATATCGCTGGGGACAACCATGAAAAAGGCAGGCAGCAGAGATGCCTTTTATGCCATTGATCACGACCTGATTTTCAATATTGCCAAGACAGGTTCCTTACAGAATATGAACCAACTCATCTTTGTTTCCTCGATTGGGGCAGATAGCCGTTCATTGATCTATTACCTTAAGGTCAAAGGAGAACTTGAGGACGATGTAAGGCGCTTGCCATATTGGGGTGTACATGTCATGAGGCCTTCTGTGCTCTTGGGACAGCGTGAAGAAAGACGACTTGCAGAGAACCTTGCAGGGCGATTTAGCAGAGGGTTGCAATATTTCTCCGGGAGTATTCTTGGTGACCTTGCGCCGATCGATGCAGATGATGTGGCCAAAGCCATGGTTCAGGCTGCACAGGGTTTAAGGCAAGGAACCCATATTCATCATGGAAGTGAAATCGTCAAGCTGGCGAAGTTGTTCAACCAGTAATTATTTCTTGTCTTTTGTCAAACTTTTTAAAGATGTCATAAGTAATAACTCTTGCGGGATCAACCTCTCACTGTCTTACCCCTCTCACTGTCTTACCCCTCTCGCTGTCTTACCCCTCTCGCTGTCTTACCCCTCTCACTGTCTTACACAATTTGTAGTTTTACCATTTCATAACAATACATTATGTCCGAATCAACTTCAGATATTTCAATCCGTATCCAACTTGACGCCAATCGGGTGCCTGAGATGATCGAATGGCAGGCCTCCGATGCTCACCAGGCGCATCCGTCTGAGAGTAAATCCATTTTTCTTGCTCTATTGGACAAGGATACCCTTGATACTTCCACTATGTTTCTCTGGACCAAGGACCTTCAGGTAGCTGAGATGGACCGTAAAATCTTTTATGCGTTGACAGCACTCACGGATGGTTATTTTAAATCTACTCAAAACACAGAACTGGCCAATGAGATGAGACGTTTTGTTCAGTATTTTGGCGAGAAGACAGCTATCCTGACTCCCGAACAGTAATTGCCATCCATGGATCCAGTTTTATTCCAGAATAGTGAGGAAGGCCGTAAAGCTTTTGTCGAACTGGCTTCACGTGCCGTAAACTGGATAGCTGAATATTATAAGGACATAGAAAACTATCCGGTTCGAAGCCAGGTGCAACCCGGGGATATCTATAAGCAGTTTCCGGATCAATTTCCAACCCAGCCTGTAAGCGATGAAGATGTTTTTAAAATCTTGGATGAAGTGATCATCCCCGGGATGACGCATTGGCAACATCCCGATTTTTATGCATTCTTTCCTGGCAATACAAGCTTCCCTTCAATTGTAGCCGAAATGCTTACAGCAGGTATTTCTGCGCAATGTATGTTATGGGAAAGTTCTCCTGCAGCTGCTGAGCTAGAACAACGATGTATGGAATGGTGCAGGGACCTGATGGGCCTGCCGGGCGGATGGGAAGGCGTCATTCAGGATACAGCCTCCACAGCGACACTAACCGCCCTTCTGACAGCAAGAGAGTGGAAGTCAGACTTTAGAATTTCAAAGGCAGGGTTTGATGGAACAACCTATCGAATCTATTCCTCAGCGCAGGCGCATTCATCTATTGAGAAAGCAGTACGCCTCGCCGGCTTTGGTACGGACAACCTTGTTCATATCCGTGTAGATGATAATCTGGCGATGGATCCTATTCTGCTTGAGCAAGCCATTAAAAAGGATATCCAAAGTGGTTTTGTGCCAGTCTGTGTCATTTCGACGATAGGAACCACAGGAACAGGAGCTATAGACCCAGTAGAAGCCATAAGCCAGATAACAAGCCAGTATGGCTTGTGGCATCATGTGGATGCCGCCTATGCAGGCACTGCTTTAATGCTCGAAGAATTTGCCCATCTCAGAAAAGGACTGGAAGGTGCGGATAGTTATGTTTTTAATCCCCATAAATGGATGTTTGTCCAGTTTGATTGCAGCGTCTATTATGTTCGCGACCCCGAATGGTTAGTCAAAACAATGCGTATTGCACCATCCTACCTGATGACTGGCCAAGGCGATAAAGTCAATGATTATAGAGACTGGGGAATTCCATTGGGAAGAAGGTTCAGAGCCCTCAAATTATGGATGACCCTTCAATTACTTGGGACGGATGCCATTAAGGCCAGACTGCGGCATCATCTTTCGCTGGCCGAAAAGGTGGAAAGGATGATAAAACATGATCATAGAATTGAATTGGCTTATACCCGGTCTTTGAACATCGTTACATTCAGAATCAATCAAACCATCGATCCTGATGGACGATTGACAAAACAACTTTCACAAGAAATCAATTCGAGTGGTAAAGCCTACATGACACATGCGGTGGTAGAGAGCAGAAACCTGATCAGATGGGTGACAGGACAAACAAATACAGAAGAGAGGCATATCATCAATGCCTGGGCATTGATTCAATCACTTCTGGATAAAATAATTTCTAAATGACACTTCCATCAAAACAAGATCTCCTCGATGCAAGGGAAAGAATTGATACTATAGTCCATAATACGCCTGTCATGTCTTCTACTACCTTGAATGAAATGGTGGGTGCAGAGGTATTCCTAAAATGTGAAAATTTCCAACGTATGGGAGCCTACAAGATGAGAGGTGCATCGCATGCGATTTCACTTTTGAATCAAGATCAATTGACGAAAGGTGTGGTGACACATTCCTCCGGCAATTTTGCACAGGCCATTGCATTGGCCGCAAAGATAAAAGGGATAAAATCGAAGATCGTAATGCCTGAGAATGCACCTGCAGTAAAGGTTGATGCAGTCAGAGGTTACGGTGCTGAAATTGTGTTCAGTGGGTCCCGTCCCATTGATCGTGAAGAAGCCGTCAATGACGTGATCAACGATGCAGGTATGACCTTTATTCATCCTTCTAATGATCTTCAGGTAATACTTGGCAACAGTACTTGTGCTCAAGAATTCATGGAAGAGATTCCCGGGCTGGATATCCTTATCGTCCCTGTGGGTGGCGGTGGATTGCTTGCGGGCACGGCACTTGCTGCGCATTGGTTTTCACCATCAACTCTGGTCTGGGCAGCGGAACCACAAAATGTTGATGACGCATTCAGGTCAATGGTATCAGGAAAGATTGAAACAAACGAAAAGGCTGACACGATAGCAGATGGCCTCCGTACAAATCTTGGAGATATTAATTTCCCTATCATAAAGGAACTGGTCAATAAAGTTTTATTGGTCAGTGAAGAAGAAATCGTCGCCGCTATGTGGTGGGTATGGGAGCGTATGAAAATCATCATAGAACCCAGTAGTGCTGTAGCAGTTGCTGCAGTGATTCGGTATAAAGATCAACTCAAAGGTAAAAGGGTGGGCGTAATCATTTCCGGGGGAAATGTGGATATAAAAGATTTAGTGAAAAGAGATGCTTCGGCTACGCTAAGCAACCAAAAGGGAAAAACGATATACTAAGTGTAGGCGAAGTAAGAAAAGAGGAAGTGCCGCAAATTCCGAATTAAAAAAAGTCTGGAGTCCAGCAGAGCTATTTTCGAAAACGAGCGTGAATTGCTCCGTGCACTCCGTGTGCTCCGTGTGCTCCGTGCGAAATACTAATGCCTAGCAGTGCCAAGTTGCTGGATTGCAGCATTTCCTCCGTGCACTCCGTGTGCTCCGTGCGAAATACTAGTGACTACCACATTATCTATTTTGCGATATAAATTAAGGATGAAGCTTCGTCTACATTTTTGCTTGCTGCTATGAAAGTCTGAAGGCCGGAAATAAATCCTGTCACCGATCCGGGACCACTGTTTCCTTTATATTTTTCGCTGAGCATTCCTACATAGAAAGCATCCAGATGCATAGGGATCTTATCTGTAAGCGTGAAATGATGTTGTGCCATCAGTTTTTCCATAGAGGTAGGGCTAAAATGCCAAAGGTGTCGTGGGACATCATAAGCAGCCCAATGCGTGCCATATTTTTTTGCATCGCGTGAGGTATGGTTTGGGACTGCTATGATCAATAGTCCTCCAGGTTTCAAGATAGATCGAAAATGATCCATATAGCCATGGAGGTCATGCACATGTTCAAGCACATGCCATAAGGTGATCACATCATAGGATTGAGGTGTTTGCTGAGCGAGTGCTTCAAGAGGTTTAATATCAATGCCAAGTTTCTCGGTGGCAACCTTTCGTGCTTTCTGATCCGGTTCAAGAGCTGTGACCTGCCAGCCATGCGTTTGCAT
The DNA here is from genome assembly GCA_038203965.1 of Chitinophagales bacterium. Classification (GTDB taxonomy): domain Bacteria; phylum Bacteroidota; class Bacteroidia; order Chitinophagales; family Saprospiraceae; genus Opimibacter. The sequence continues at coordinate 29,901 of JBBRDL010000014.1, forward strand.
AAAATGTGCAAAATGACCTGTGCCTGCACCAACGTCTAACAAGGTGCCTTTTTCCCTGCCAGCGGCATGGCTGACCCATTGATACTTCTTTTTGAGCATATACTGACGGGCGAAATGGTACAAACGGTTGATCAGCCCGGATTTGGTGTCACTATGTGATATATACTCATCAGAGGCATAATACCGGCCTATTTCTACTTCTTTTGGGCTTGGGTAGGTTGTCTTGAGATGACATAAAGTGCACTCTTTCAGGTCAAACCATTCTCCTGTGATACTGTAATCTTTCACCTGACCGACATTTTTCCAGTCATTTGACCCACAAGCCGGGCAAGGTCCAAGGGGTTCAGCTAATACGTCTGATAATGTCACCATGCATGCAAATGTAGGATTCAGTATGTAATATGCTGTTATTGCCCTTGTTTAGCTCTAAGATTGTTATTTTTGCCGCCCTATGATCAAAAGCCAGATGATCCGCACATTATTCCCTTTTGTACTTGTTACCATTTTGGGTTTCTTCATGCCCGCAATACTTTGTGGTCAATCAGCAACGCTCAGAGGGCATATCTACAATGAAGCTACTGGAGAAGCTGTCTCCTTCGGTAATATAACCATAAAAGGAACAACAATCAGGACCGTTACAGACCTGGATGGATTTTTTGTTCTCATGGATGTACCAGTAGGTAGCTATAGTCTGGAAGCAGCCTTTATAGGATATGATACATTGAGGACGGCCGTTACCTTACTTGCCGATCAGGTCAAATACCTCAAACTATTTATGGCTGAAGGGTCTATACAGCTGCAGACAATCAATGTCAGCGCCAGCATGGAGCAGCGCAGGAATGAAGTGAATATTTCAAGGATCACCATAACGCCCAAACAGATCAAAGCACTGCCTTCAACGGGAGGCGAAGCGGATATCGCCCAATACCTGATGATTCTCCCCGGTGTCATCTCCACAGGCGATCAAGGCGGCCAGATATATATCCGTGGTGGTTCTCCTGTGCAGAATAAAGTTCTTCTTGACGGGATGACTATTTATAACCCTTTTCATAGTATTGGTTTCTTCAGCGTATTTGAAACGGAAGCCATCAAATCAGCAGAAGTCTTAAGTGGTGGATTCAGTGCTGAATATGGAGGTAGGATATCTGCTATAGTTGATTTAAAAACTAGAGAAGGTGATAAAACCAGGTTTGGCGGTTTGTTTTCTGCAAGTCCATTCCAGGTAAAAGGGCTATTAGAGGGACCGATCACACCTTTCGATCCTGACAAAAAGGGCAGCTCTTCCTTTTTGGTAACCGCAAAACATTCCATACTTGATATAACATCTCCACAACTTTATGATTATGCCACCACGGATTCACTTGGATTACCCTATTCCTACACAGATGTCTATGGAAAAATGTCCTTCCTTTCCGGGGAAGGAAGTAAGGTCGATTTCTTTGGCTTCAGTTTCTCAGATGGTGTTAATCTCCAGGATATAGCCAGCCTGGATTGGACATCAGGTGGAGGAGGAATGAACTTCAAACTTATACCTAGTACAGCCAATCTTATTATTTCAGGTACGCTGGCTTATTCAAAATATGATATTGAGCTTATTGAAGCTGATATGGCCCCCCGCAAAAATTCCATTGGTGGATTTAACGCGCTTTTTGACTTTCAGTCTTTCGGCAAAAACAGTACACTCAACTATGGATTTGAGTTAAATGGAATTGCAACAAGCCTTGAGTTTCGCAATTTTGTCGGGATTACTTTTGAGCAAAGCGAAAATACAACTGAACTTGCGGGATATGTGAGCTGGCGTCAGAAAGCAGGAGCCTTGATTATTGAACCTGGATTGCGTGCCCAGTTTTATGCCTCGCTTGGTGATTTTTCACTTGAACCACGCCTGGCCATTAAGAGTAATTTTTCTGACAAGTTCAGAATCAAATTTGCTGCAGGTAAATATTCTCAAAATCTAATCAGCACGGTTAACGAAAGTGATATTGTAAACCTGTTTGTTGGATTTCTCACCGGGCCTGAAGAGCGTATTTACGAACCTGGGACTCAGGTAGAGACAAAGGATAAGCTTCAGAAAGCATGGCATATGTTGGGTGGGTTTGAATTTGAATTTGCTAAAGGATGGGAGGCCAATGTTGAAGGTTACTATAAAGGCTTTTCCCAACTCATAGGAGTCAATCGTAACAAGCTAAGTGAGCAAGATCCTGATTTTTCTACTGAGACAGGAAATGCGTATGGTATTGATTTTAGTTTCAGTCGCCAGACGCAGAAAGTATTGATGTGGGCGACCTATTCTTTGGGCTATGTAAACAGGGATGACGGAGAGCAGAAATATCCAACCCATTTTGAACGACGACATAATGTTAACCTATTGGTCAATTACTCACTAGGCCGAACATGGGAGCTGGGTGTGCGATGGAACTATGGTGCAGGTTTTCCATTTACGCTGACACAAGGCTTTTATGGACAGCAAGACCTACTTGGGGGTATTGACTCGGATGTATTGACTGAAAATCCTGACCTGGGCATCATCTATAGTGATCAGCGCAACAGCGGTCAGCTTCCGGATTATCACAGATTGGACATGTCCCTGAAAAAGACAATAGAGTTTAATAAAGATCTGCGGCTTGAGATTCTTGCCAGTGTGACCAATGCCTACAACCGGGATAACATTTTTTATTTTAACAGGGTCACCTATTCACGTGTTGATCAGTTACCCATCCTTCCCAGTCTGACCGTTACGATTGATTTTTAAGACAAAATCGATTCACGTTATCAGGGTTCTTATTTTGAAAATTTTCATAAGAGGTAACCCTCTTTGAAGGCGGGTGTTTTGTTTGACAGTGCGGATAGATGAAAGTGGATATGTAGGGTAATGTAATACACTGGAGGGTATTGAGGAAGAAAGTATTTCGGCGAAATACATTTCGTAGAAATACGTTTCCATCACGAACACCTCAATAACATTCCTTATTGCCCCCCCTGATGCTCCATCACCCCGTTTTTAGGCTATACCGTCACTTTAGACTAATTTTGCCCTTTGCATACGAAAAGGGGGAGACCCTGAGTTTATTTTAGCGTGAAGAAGCCGTGGTACGATATAGGATTTCAGATTGACAGACTGCTGATCAGCAGCTTCATCCCTCCTTTTCTGATGTCCTTTTTTATGGCCCTGTTTGTCCTGATCATGCAGTTCCTATGGAAATTTATCGAGGACATCATCGGGAAAGGGGTAGGGGCCCTCGTCATTATGGAAATGTTTTTTTACAAATCTGTTTCGCTTTTTCCTCTTGCACTCCCGATAGCCGTATTACTTGCCTCAGTCATGGTGATGGGTAACCTCGCTGAACGTTATGAGCTCTCCAGCTTTAAATCTGCAGGCGTACCGCTCACCAGAATGTTAGCGCCACTGCTTGTCGTGAGCACGGTGATCGGCTTGTTCTCATTCTATTGCTCTAATACCATTATTCCAATCGCCAACTTAAAGTATCAATCCCGTCTTTACGATATACGCAACCAGAAACCAACCCTGAGTATCGAACCTGGTGTATTTAATGAAGATTTCCACGGGTATTCGATCCGTGTTGGAAAAAAACATAAGGATAAAGAGACCATTGAAGATATTTTAGTCTATGATGATTCGCAGCGAAGCAAAGGCCGGTTAAATGTGGTTACAGCACAAAGGGGAAAAATGTATGTTGCTAAAGAAGACGGTGCCTTCGTGATGACCCTTTATGACGGGTATCAATACGCCGAAGCAGATGCGCAAGGCAGGCCTAATGCTTTGCCTTTTATGATTTCTCATTTTAATGAATGGACACGACGCTTTGATCTGGGCGAATTTGACCTGGACCGAACAGAAGAGGATCAGTTCAAATCACACCACACCATGAAGAGTGCACGGCAGATCGCCTTTGAAATCGATACAATGAGCGAACAGATTCAGCTAGCCAGGGTCGCCAATCAAACAAACTACAAGCTACTGGAAGATTCACTTTCAAGTTCAGTTCCTGTCACAGATGGAATCCCCAGGGATACAGGAAAAACAACTGTCCTTGAAAGAAACCTACAGGGAAGTAGGCGAACATTAGAAAATTCAAGAACCAATACCAGATACGCTCAATTAATACAGCTATTGGATACAGTCGAAGTTGGACAAGCAAATTCTATTTTTCAACTGATTCCTCCCACTCTGCAAACGGAATTCATAGGGCAAGTCAACAGCAAAATTTCTATTGCACGATCGACGATAGACCGCAATGACAGAACAATACAACGCCTTGAATTGAGTAAGCGAAAACATATCTATGAGTTGCATTGGAAATTTTCGCTTGCTGCCGCATGCATTGTGATGCTCTTTATTGGCGGGCCGATGGGGACTATTGTGCGCAAAGGAGGCTTTGGCTATCCATTACTTGTTTCTATTTTCTTTTTTACTTTTTTCCTGATGAGTAATATCAGTTCTAAAAAGTTGAATGATGCTGAACAACTACCGCCTGTTTTTGCTGCCTGGTTACCTGTCCTTATGTTATGTGTAATATCAGCAGTGTTAACCTATAAGGCTTTACAGGATTCCAAAATCATGGATATGGACAGGTTTAAGGCTTTTTTTGCAAAGATATTCTCTAAAAGAAAGCTGAAAGCGGCATGATGGCCTGGAGGATTTATTTGACAGGTGCCCTGCTTTTTATGTGCATCGGTATAGCTTTCTCGTTACCCGGAGATAAGGGTTATTTTCTCAAATTGCTTGCTGTGTACAGACACACAATAGCGGATTATTATTTTTTACATGTTACTAAACTTGGGGAAGAATATGGATTTGTTATCATTGGAGTGCTGTTATGGCTTCGCTCATGGCGTAAAATGCTGGTTATCCCTTTTTTAGGTCTTATAGTCACAGTAATGAGCTATATTTTGAAGAAAAGCTTTCATCATGAACGCCCATTATTGTACCTGCGTCGAATAGGTTGGGATGGGCCACTGGCTGTTTTGGATTATAAGATTTTAGCGGGCTATGCCAGTTTTCCATCTGGTCATTCCATGGCGGCATGGGCATTGTTTACCCTTACAGCCGCCTTGATCAGAAAACCATGGGTTTCAATTCTGTGCTTATTTCTGGCCGCGTCCGTCTCCATTTCGCGTGTCTACCTGATGGTCCATTTTTTAAGAGATGTTTTGGCCGGAGCGGCAATTGGATTTTCACTCGGCGTAGCTATTTATTATGTTTATGATAACTGGATGAAGAAGAGCCAGTTAGCCCAACCGGAAGAGCCAAAACAAGGTTGATTCGGACATGGTCAACAGATCTTGCCGAAGGCTTTCTGGTTAAAAAAGCCCCCTAACTTTTTGGGTAGTATATTTGCCGCTTCATAACAATCTAACCATGAGAAATTTCAGTATCCTTTTTACGCTTGTCTTTACACTGTCTATCGTATATGCTTGTAAAGAAGGCGGTTCCGTCTCCACACAGGCATCAGACAACAACACCGGATTGAAGATAGCCTATGTCAATGGCGATTCCATCCTGTTCCATTTCAAAGATTTCAGAAAAGAATCTGAAGCAATGGAAATTAAGCAAAGAGGCCTTGAACAACAATTGCAAAGTAAAGGCGCTGCTCTTGAAAAGGAGATCATGAACTATCAGCAAAAGGCACAAACCGGCACCCTGACAGGCAAGGAAATGGAAGCTCGTGAAAAATATCTGTCTACCAGGCAGGAAGCCATCCTTGCTGAACGGGATAAGATGGCCCAGGAAATCATGCAGGAGACCTCTGAAATTAATAAACGACTTCAGGCTGTACTTCAGGAGAAACTGAATGCAATTAAAAAGGAGGAAGGATATGCTTTTATTCTTAGTTATGTTGAAGGCGGTCCGCTTCTGGTAGCAGATGAACAATATGATATTACAAATCGGGTGCTTAAGGAGTTGAATGCCGATAGTCAATCAGGAAGCACAGAAACTGATTCCACGGAGAAGAAATAATAGTTCTTCTTTGAATCGTTTGTTTTAACGATCGGTGGCCCGAACAAAATTCTTGAATTTGTTTTCAAGGATGTTGCATCACACTTTCAAAACCACATTCTTGAATTGTGAGGTGATCTGCTCACGGAGTTGAAGCAGATCATGGTGCATGCGCATGTGAATGAGCATCTCCTCTTCATTACCTTCTTCCTGCAACTGAGCGATCAGGGCCATATTTTGTTCAATATGACCTATAAGGATTTTCAGTTTGAGTCTGAGGATGGCGTTAAGGGCATCCTTCTTATAGTTTTCATCCGGATGCAGTTGAATCTGAAGCGGAATGTCGTGTTCCTCCCAACTAGCATATTCAAAAGGAAAAGACAGGAGTTCTATAGCAAGTGATTGAATATAGGGATCACTATGATTGGTAAAATACTCAGGCCCGGGTGATTTGCCTTGCTCGAGCATCACCTGGTATTCGCGCAATATTTTTTTATAGGTTTCATGTTGAAAATCATCTATGATATCCAGCAAACTAATCAGCATATAGCGGCTTAGTGGTGATTGGGCTGCATCAGGAATAGGCTTGTCACCATAGTTGAGTAATATTCTGACGATATCCCTTTCCTGGAATTGATCACCCATGTTGGGAAGCCCTGTGATTTTGGATTCATTTTGTTTCGTTTCCTGATTGAAGACCTGATGTTGAATTTCTCGTTCCGCATTATCTATATCCCGTGGGATACCCTGTCTTTTCTGTCGCAGGAATTCATCGAATGCTTTGTTGGTTTCACGGACGAGGATATGCTCATCGACCTTCATCAGGTGCGCACATTCCGTGATAAAGGCGGATCGTTTGATGGCTTCAGGAATACGAGCAAGTGTTTCCACAAGATCTTTTACCAGTGTAGCTTTTCGCATCGGATCGCCTGCAGCCTCTTTCAGAAGTAATTGGGTCTTAAAAAGGATAAAGTCCTTTGCATGATCACGAATATAATCCTGGAATCCTGCAAGGCCAACTTTCTTGACGAATGAATCCGGATCCTCACCGTCAGGTAAAAGGGCAAGACGTACGTCCATATTCTCTTCCAGGATAAGATCAAGCCCGCGCATCGCGGCTTTTATTCCAGCAGGATCACTGTCATACAGGACTGTTATACGGCCTGCATATCGTCTGATCAGACGAATCTGGTCGGGGGTCAGTGCTGTTCCTGAAGAGGCAACTACATTTTCAATGCCTGATTGGTGCAGGCTGATGACGTCCGTATATCCTTCGACTAGAAAACAGTTGTCATTGTCCCTGATCGCCTTTTTAGCCTGGGAGAGACCATAAAGGACTTTCCGTTTGATATAGATTTCAGTTTCAGGCGAATTGATGTACTTGGGCCCTCTTTTTGAACTCACCATCTGGCGGCCTGCAAATGCTATCACCTTTCCGGAGATATTAAAGATGGGAAACATGACCCTGTGACGAAAAAAGTCTCCACCATGTTGGGTGAGAAGTCCAGCCCGTTGCAGTATTTCGGTTGTAAATCCGGCATTAACCAACTCTTTTACAAGCGCATCCGTTTTGTCAGGAGCATATCCAAGGCCAAATGATTCGATGGTTTTTGTACGAAAACCCCTCTCTTTGAAGTAGTTAAGCCCGGCCAGCTGCCCTTCTTCGGTGTGAAAAAGCTGGTTTTTATAGTATTGCCAGGCAGATTCAAGCACTTTGTAGATAGTCTCTCGTTCTCTTTCAGCCAACAAAGTTTCTGCATCAGCTTGAGTCTCTTCGAGTTGAATCCCATATTTGCCAGCCAGATACCTGATGGTCTCAGGATAATCGTATCCTTCGTGCTCCATGACGAACTTGATGGAATCGCCCCCCCGGCCGCATCCAAAGCACTTGAAAATATTTCTTGTAGGCGAAACAGAGAAGGAAGGGGTCTTTTCATGGTGAAAAGGGCACAATCCAGTTAAATTGCTCCCACGTCGCTTTAAATTGACAAAATCGCCCACGACTTCCTCGATACGGGCCCTTTCTGTTACTTCCTCTATACTTTTTCGGCTGATCATCAAAAGGTAAAACTAAATGTTTGGTCGATTTAACATAAATATCAGAATAATCTCTTGCTGATCCAATTTAAGGATACTATATTTGTTTAGCAGTTGTCCTAAATAGGATAAAATGCGACACAAACTCGAATTCTTGATACGTTTTTAGGGTGTTCTCATAGTGTGTTCTTACCCGCTTTCCGATGGGAAGGCGGGTTTTTTTATGCTTTTTTCAATATAATATGCTGAATAGCAGCTTTATAAGTACAACAAATGATAACTATCGGGATGGTCGGCATGGGTAAGATGGGACAAGCCATCATTGGTCTTCTTGAAGCACATAATGACATAAAATGTAATACGTTTGACCGCATTTCTACTGATAGCTATTCTTTGCTCCGCTCCTGCGATGTGGTGATTGAATTTACTGTGCCGATAGCCGCGCCTGATGTTATTCGTCAATGTATTGAACTTGGTGTACCTGTTGTGTCCGGTACAACTGGCTGGCATGAATATCATCTTGATTCCATTATCACGTTTTGTAACCAAAAGCAAGGTACTTTTCTTTACGCCACTAATTTCAGTATCGGGATGAATATCGTTTTTGCATTGAATCGAAAACTTGCTCAAGTGATGTCAGCTTTTCCACAATTCAAACCATCCTTAAAAGAGATACATCATATTCATAAAAAAGATTCACCCAGTGGAACAGCGTTTACGCTTATCGAAGATATCCTTTTGCATCTCCCCGATTATAAAGGATTTGAACATAATGGAGATGAAAAGATTATACCGCTTAATACGTTGCCTGTTCAATCTATCCGGGAAGGTGAAGTAAAAGGAATTCATGAGGTTACTTGGAAATCAGATGCTGAGCAAATCACAATAGCGCATGAAGCCTTTGACAGGAAAATATTTGCGGAAGGCGCGGTTATGGCAGCCCGATGGCTTCATCAAAAGTCTCCTGGCGTTTACACGATGAAAGATATCCTCCATATGTAAAACGAAACAAGGCCATCCCAAAGGAAAGCCTTGCTAAAAAATTATGAAGCCAAACTCATTTGCTTTTTGTTATATTTCGCTAGCTTCTTTCAGGTTTGCCTATTCCGTCACTAAAGAAATAGCCAGATCAAATTCGTCATAGATAGTTGTATCCCCAAGGTCTTCAAAAAACTTAGCTGAACCATACTTTACATTATAGAGTGTTCTGTCAATTGTCAGATTAGCAGTTGCTTTATATTTCTTCCCATCTGGCAAAAGTGTTGCCATAAAGGTTATTGGCTGTGTTATACCTTTGATGGTAAGGTTAGCTTTCACTTCAAACTGGCCCTCACCTTTTGCATTTGACTGCGTGATTTTAAGTACAGAGGTCGGATAGGATGCCGTAGCAAAGAAATCATCTGATTTTAAATGGCCTTCGAGTTTGCCGGCATATTCACCCGTTAGATCAGTTGATTTTAAGGAAGGCATGTCAATGGTAAATGTTCCTCCAACGAGAAAACCATCTTTAATATCAAGACTACCTTCTTTGATATTGACGATGCCAATATGTTTGCCGGTTACCTTACGTCCTGTCCAATCGATCTTAGAGGCAGTCGTATTTATTTTTTGTTTTCCATTGACAGGATTGGTCCCTGCCTGTAACGCTACCGTTAAACTTGCAGCAAAAAGCATTGTGAAAAAAAGTTTTGTCATACGTGTTAAGTTTTAGATGAATGAACAACTTAAACATCGCATGATGGGGTTTGTTTTCCGAATGGCAAAAACGAAACTGTTTTTCCGGACAAACCGGAAGATAGGAATGCTGAATCGCTTTATTTTCAGCTCAAAAGAAGGAAATCTGCAAAAGTTAAAAAAAGATTAAAAAGTAATTTCTCCTTACTTGATAGGGCTGATGCCCCATGGAAGCCTTGCCTGAGGTTCTCCGGATTGAACTACTTGCCAGAATCTCATGATCTGTGGAATTTCAGTTTTGAAAATAGAAGAGGCTTCACCACTATTTTGATCCATTACATCTGAAATCATTTTTTGCAACGGATTCTGAAATACAGGATATTCTTTAATGCGGTATTCTTCAATTCCTGCCAGTGTAGCTGCTGATTCAATGGCGTCTTCGAGCGTCCCGAGTTTATCTACTAGTCCTAATTCTACTGCTTTTTTGCCTGACCATATCCGGCCCTGTGCTACTGCATGAACTTCATCTCTGGTCATATCTCTTCCATCAGCCACTTTATTGAGGAAAAGCTCATAATAAGCATCTGTTCTTTCCTGCAGGTATTTATGTTCCCTTTCAGTCCAGGAGAACATGAGTGTAAAATCAGCACTATATGGCCCAGTGCGTACTGTGTCAAAACGAACGCCTAATTTTTCATCAAGTGCACGCGATGGATTAGGTATGATAGAAAAGACTCCAATACTGCCGGTAAGCGTATTAGGTTGAGCAAAAATGCTGTCGGCCATGGCAGATAAATAATAACCGCCTGAGGCTGCCAAGTCTCCCATGGAGATAACCAATTTTTTACCATCCTCTTGTAGCCCAGTAAGTTGCCTGTAAATGTTCTCTGCACTGAGAATGCTTCCTCCCGGGCTATTGATACGTAGTACTACAGCCTTGATGTTCTCATCTTTCCTGATTTCTTTCAGGAGTTTTACATATCGGCCATCATCTACTACACCATACTCATCACTTCCGCTGACGATTTCACCTTCAGCATAGATGACCGCAATTTTATCTTTAGTCTTGTAATCAGGTTGCGTCGATGGAGTGGCGCTGGCATATTCCTCAATGTTGACATATTCAATGCGTTGATTTTGCCCTTTACCCATCTTCTCATTCATCCATGCTTCGCAATCCGCTTTGGCTCCTATTGCATCGACAAGCTTATATTTTAATGCGTCTTCTGCGTTTTTAATTTGAAACGCCCAAGCCATCTTCTTGAGGGAATCAATATTGATCTGACGTGCATCTGCAATATCACTCAGGTACATGTCATACGTATCTGTCAGGTATTCCCTGGTCTGCATTTTATTCTCTGGGCTCATTTCTGTTCTTCGAAATGGCTCTGTTGCACTTTTAAAATTACCGGCATAATATATTTGCATATCAATGCCAATTTTATCCAGCAGCCCTTTAAAAAACGGAACATAACTTGCAAAACCCCTGAAGTCAACCGTGCCTACAGGATGCACGGTGATGTGATCAGCAGGGCTCGCCAGGTAGTAACCTTGTTGGGTATAAAAATCCCCATAAGCGGCCAGGAATTTGTCTGATTCTTTAAACGCATTAAGTGCATCAAGAATCACCTTAGCAGAACTGGCACCAAGACCACCAATACCATTTTCGATCAGAATTCCGCTTATTTTTTTGTCTTCGGCAGCATGTCTTATTAAGCCGGCGATATCATGCAGTCCGGGAATATCGTGTTCATTAAAACTGAATGACCGGGTAGAGAGATTATTCGTTTGTTCAGGAATATATTCCGTAAAATCAAGTGCTAATACACTCCCCTGGGCAACAGCTGTTTTGCCACTCCCTCCACCTGCACTGGCGATAATGCCCGCAACAACAGCAAGGATCAGGAGAAAAAATACAGTCCCTGCTATAAAAACGCCAAGGCAACTGGCGAAGGTAAATTTTAAGAAGTCTTTCATAATAGTATTTTCCAGCTTTTTACGGTTTTAATCAAACCGGTTGCAAAGGTCATCATTATCAACTAATCAGATAGAAACAGGTTCATGGATTAGCCTAATATAAGAAGGGATTGATCGAAAAATCATTCTTTCCCTTTCTTTAGATCAAACAATGGCAGTTTCATATGAAGCATTTCCATGGTCGACATCACTTTTTCTGCTATGAAATAATCCCTGTACCACCGCTGGTCCACAGGGGCTATGATCCAGGGGATGTCGCTTCGGTTAATGGCATCCTCGTAGCAGAACATGTATTCATCCCAGTGCTCAGCTTCCGTCCAGTCAGCAGCATTATGCTTCCATTGTTTACGTGGATCATCAATTCTTTCCTGAAGTTTTTCTTTTTGACGGCCGGGAGAGATGTGCATATAGAATTTCAGTATCGTCGTGTTATTGTCATTCCGGATATGATTTTCCCATACATTGATCGCATGGATACGGTCACTGGCTTTTTCTTCATCAATCCATTTGTGCACCCGCTGGATGAGTACGTCTTCATAATGAGATCGGATAAAGACCTGAATCATACCTTTTGCCGGGGCACGTTTACTTATTCTCCACAGAAAATCATGTGCAAACTCTTCTTCTGTTGGTTTGCGGAACGGGTATGCATTAATCCCGGTTGGGTTGCAATAGGAAAATACTTTTCGGGTAGCGCCATCTTTTCCACTTGCGTCCATGCCCTGAAACACAACGAGTAAATTGTGTTTCTTTTCAGCATACATAATATGCTGCAGGTCACCTATGCGTCTTGCCAGCCGATCTGTCTTTCGTTTGATGTCTTCCTTTTCGAGGCCTTTGGGTGCTCGTGTGGGTATCGTATGCAGTTCTATCATATTCCCATTTTACTTCTGCGTACCAGAAAAGATTGCAATACAGGAGCAAATCCTCGTTGCTGGTCAGCTGTGACAAAATCAATCTGATATTGAAGGCATTTCATTTTGAGTCGTTCATAAAAACCAGCCATATGTTCTATGTATGCCTTGCGAACTTCCTGTGGTCTCAGTTTTATTCTTTCATCGGTTTCCATATCGATAAACATGTAGGGTCTGTTTTCGAATGCGAAGTCAAGTTCTTTTTCATGATCCAGTACATGAAAGAGGACTACTTCATGTTTGTTATGTTTTAAATGCTGTAACGCGCCGAAAATATCATCCTCAGCTCCGCTTTCGAGCATATCACTGAAGATCACGACCATAGAACGTTTGTGGATACTATCTGCGATCTGGTGTAATGCAAGCGCGGCGGAAGTTGATTTATTCAGCTGAGGTTGTTGGATTAATTGCTCCAGATGGGTAAGCATCAGGCTGTAATGCGTATGGCTACTTTTACAAGGTGTATGTGTCTTTAGCTGTTCATCAAAAATGCTGAGACCAAAAGAGTCCCTTTGCTTACGAAGCAGGTTCATTAATGAAGCAGCGGCCAAAACGCTAAATCGCATTTTATTCCAACCTTCCTGCTCCGCGGTCAAAAAAGGATATTGCATGGACGAAGAAGCATCAATGACGATCTGGCAACGAAGGTTGGTTTCTTCTTCAAATTTTTTGGAATACAGCCTGTCTGTACGGGCATATATTTTCCAATCAATATTGCGGATGGATTCTCCGGGATTGTATAGTCGATGTTCGGCAAACTCGACGGAAAAACCGTGAAAAGGGCTTTTGTGGAGCCCAATAATAAACCCTTCTACGACCTGTTTGGCCAGTAATTCCAGGTTATCAAATTTCCGGACTTCAAACTGATCGAAATATTTCATTGGGTCGAAATTAAGGATTTCCTGTGTGGAGGAGGGAGTGGTTTTGGGTAGGTTATGAAAGAAGAGGATGGACTTTGGATGATATTCATTTTTTCGGCGAAATATATTTCGTAGAAATACGAACCAGTTTTCCTTGATTACCAGCATAATAAGACCAATTTGGCACTAATTACTGATCTCCTTTCTCCAGGAATTTGACGCAAACTTGAGCTCACATCATTCACAACCGAACCACTTGCAGGCTGTAAGCTGAAACCCGTTAACATGAAAAAAGCCTCCGGAAATTTTAATCCCGAAGGCTTTTATGTAGTCTTACTCGTTTATTAGCCTGCTATCAGGCCAATATAGCGTCAAGTTTATCACTCAAAACCTTTTTACTGGTTGCCCCAACCTGCTTGTCAACGACCTCGCCGTTTTTCAGGTAGAGTACAGTAGGTATAGAGCGCACCCCATACTTATAGGAAATCTCAGGGTTGTTGTCTACATTGACCTTGGCGATCAATGCTTTACCGTCGTATTCCTTAGCCATTTCCTCAATATGCGGACCGATCATCCTGCAAGGGCCGCACCATTCAGCCCAGAAATCGACAACAGCGATACCTTCGCTGTCCATGACCTTTTCTTTGAAGTTGCTATCTGTTAGTTCAAATGCCATTGTGTAATAAATTATGTATTGTTTAAGTTGAATATCATCAAAATCAGATGTTAAACATCCAATTTCAAGGCAAAGTTGCAAATTTATCTTCAGGTCATAATGTATGATGCTTTTTAAGAAAAATATAACAAATACAACCCCATCCGCTGTGTCTTCGAGACGGTCATGGCACAAGTGGTCCTTGTTCTGGATAACATCAGCCATACTTTGTGTTTTGCTTAAAGAGTTGCTTCCATCTATATTTTGGGAGCAAA
>JBBRDL010000015.1:0-44245 GCA_038203965.1 Chitinophagales bacterium
ATTTTTTCGCCAGAGTGAGTTGACCAACCCTGTCACCAAGATTTCCGCCTATGATCAGATGATAGATGTTTTGCTTCATGGATTCTTTGACAAGGTAAAAAAACGATTCAAGATGATCAAAAGGCTGAAGAGGCTGAAGAGGCGAAAGAGGCTGAAGAGGCTGAAGATGCGAAAGAGGCCTAAAGGGGTCAAAGAAGCTAAATTGGCCAGTTTGTGATGGGAGAGAATCCGTAGGGTTCGAAGGGGTAAAAGCGGATGCTACCAACAAAAAAAGCCGGCTTGAGGCCGGCTTTTTTATACGATCCGATGTGGATTATTCTTTTACTGAAGAGGTCTTGACAGCTTTACCGTCTGATGGTGAAGCATTTGATGCAGCAGCAGATTTGCCTTTATCAGCGCAGCATGATTTACTGCTTCCTGAAGCTGATTTAGATGGAGCACAGCTGCTCTTTCCGCTAGTACTTGTAGCTTTTGAGCCACAATTGTGACCGCCTTCCATTTTAGATGGAGAAACGTTTACAAACGAATTGGTCGTAGCATCATAATTTACGTCAACATAAGATACTGATCCACTGTGAGCACATGTTTCTTTTCTTGTATAAGAAACGGTGCCAGTTACAGGGCAAGTCTTAGTCTCAATGGAAGCATCCATGGAAGCCAATTTTGAAGCAGCATCATTGCTTGTTCCGGTGACAGATGCAGAAGATGATTTGCTTTCGCAAGACATAGCTGCAGCACCTGGTTTAGCAGTGCAGGATTTGCTACAGGATGATTTCTGAGCTTGAACTCCCACTGCCATAACAGAGAAGAGGAAAATTGAGAAAAGAATTTTTTTCATTGTATACAGTTTTTTTAAGTTATTTAGATTTTCAATCACGAAACCAAAGATAATGCCCAGATTGCATAGTAAACGGTTATATTATCCCTTTTCTGATTAGCTTAACATTATTTTAACGCCAATTTCTTTCTAATGTTTTCGAAAATCCTGCCTTCGCTGGCCATCCTGGCTATAATTTTCCTGATTTCCTGTACTTCAGAGGTTGTATTCCCTGAAAAATACAAAGGTGAACAGATTCATTTCGGCCAGGGCGGTGGTTTCACAGGCGAACTCAATTACTATGCGCTATTTGATGATGGAAGACTTTTTAAACGTTCACTCAGGGATAGTACCTTTAGCCTGGTGGATACATGGGAAACTCCCTTTGTGAATCAAATGTTTGCTAACTACATCTCGCTCCAACTGGACAAGGTCGAATTTTATGAACCCGGAAATCTCTATTATTTTATTCAATACAAATCCGGCGATTCGCCTTTTCATGATATTGCCTGGGGAAGAGAGGGTTTCAGGCCGGATCAAAACATCGTGACATATTATAACTTGCTTTTTAAATCAACAAAATCTAAAACATGAGAATCTTTTACACCATTCTTCTCCACCTGGGATTGATGACAAGCCTCATTGCCCAGAACCCAATGAAGCAAATGGAAGACAAGCCTTACGTGGCTTCTCAGCCTTTCCAGATTTCCAATCCGCCAGGGATATCCACAGGTTCAAACCGCCTTGGAAAGCAATGGACACCGGGCACAATCCAGGCTAAACACATCAGGCATGAGGCCATCAGTTCGTTTAGAATCTCTCCCTCAGGTAGTTTCTGGGTCGATTTGGTTCCAAATGATCTATGGACATCCCGCGCCTCTGTTAAATCGCTGCTCGAAGAAATACTCCCAGTTGAAAAAGCAAATCAGCCATTAGCTATAGACTGGAATATCCTCAGTGAGGAAACAGATTCTCGCCAGGTTTCTCATGTGAGAGTTCAACAGACGCTTGCTGGAGTCCCGATTCATGGACAAGACATGATCCTGCATATAAGTCAAGGAAGCCTAAGAGATGTTAATGGATTTGCCTGGACAGGTAAACTCCCGGCAAAGCTCCCAGCACCGGCTCCATCTTCAACAGCCATCGAAGCTGCCGAGCAATTCCTGGCGGGCATAAACATAAGATTCCAGGACAAACCTGACTTTGACGGTTTTGAGCATCCACAGAATAGTGCTCACCTGGTCTGGTATCCACAAGGTGGCAATCTCCGGCTCACCTATGAAATCGACATTCATCCCAATGTGATGGACCACTGGAAGTTATTCGTAGATGCCACCAACTTTGAAGTCATAGAGTCCTATTCTGAATTATGCACATTCGCACCACTTCATTTATTTGATTTTTCCCGAAATGAGGATTGTGCCATGCATAAAGAAATTGGACTCAAATCTGAATCACCTGAATTGAGCGGTGTTGTAATGGATGGCCCAACGACGGTGTCAGATCAGGATTTGAAAGGGGTTAGCAGAACGGTGAATGGATACCAGGTGGGTGCAAATATTTTTATGATTGATGCCAGTAGGCCAGGGTTGTTTCAACCGACACAATCTGTTTTGCCAAATGAACCTGTGGGTGCTATCTGGACGGTGGATGCCCAGAATGGCTCACCACAAAAATCGAATTTTGAAATAGTCCATGTCACCAATACGAATAATAACTGGACGAATCTACAAGTGTCAGCGCATTACAATGGCGGAGAAGCCTATGAATATTTCAGACAGACGTTTAACAGAAATTCCATTAATGGTTCGGGAGGCAATATCATTTCGATTATCAATGTGACGGATGAAAATGAAAATGATATGGATAATGCCTTCTGGAATGGGGCTGCGATTTTTTACGGAAATGGCGATGTAGCCTTTCAACCATTAGCTAAAGGTCTTGATGTGGCCGGGCATGAAATGTCCCATGGCGTTATTCAAAATACAGCCAACCTAGAGTACGTAGGCCAGTCCGGTGCCTTGAATGAATCCTATGCTGATATATTTGGAGCGATGATCGACCGCGAAGACTGGCAGATGGGGGAGGATGTGGTTAATCTTTCTGCATTTCCATCCGGCACCATGCGCGATTTAGCCAATCCCAATAACGGCGGCAATAGCCTTGGAGATCCAGGGTGGCAACCAGCCCATATGAATGAATTTCAAAACCTGCCAAATACGCCACAAGGGGACAATGGTGGTGTTCATGTCAATAGCGGTATTGCCAACAAGGCCTTCTTCTTGCTTGCCACGGCGATTGGAAAGGACAAGGCCGAACAGATCTATTACAAAGCATTGACCGATTACCTGGTCAAATCTTCTCAGTTTGTCGACATGAGAAATGCTGCTGAAAAAGCTGCAGGTGATCTTCATGGCACCAACAGCACAGAAGTGACTGCAGTGCGAAATGCTTTTGCAGGTGTTGGTATCGGAGCCGGAGCTGGTGAGGATTATGAGGAAGATATCGAATTGAATGATGGCGATGATTTTATACTTGCTACGGATGAGTTTGATTCAGATCTGTATTGGATTCCTCCTGGGAATCCCAACCAGTTTGTCAAAATGGATGTGCCCGCACCGATCAGCAGACCAAGCTTTACAGATGATGGTACCGCATGTGTCTATGTCGATGATGAAAACAATATGATCCTCATCAATTTTGACTGGTCCCAGGGACTCAGTTTTGGAGCATTTTATCTTGAAGATAATCCTCAAGGCATATGGCGTAACGTAGTTGTTTCCAAAGACGGATCGAAACTCGCTTATACAACCGCTAATCTGAGAAATGAAATTTTTGTTTTCGATTTTGTCAGCGGCGCCAATGATGTATTTCAATTGTTTAATCCGACGACTGCATCAGGAGGAGCCAGTACCGGTGATGTTCTCTATCCTGATATTTTGGAATGGGATTATTCAGGTGATTATATAATGTATGATGCCCTCAACAGAATTGAAAGTGCATTTGGGGATGGGATCGAGTATTGGGATATTTCTTTTCTGGAGGCATGGAATAATGCAAATGGAAATTTAGGATCCGGACAGATCGGAAAACTCTTTTCCGCATTACCTGAAAATATCAGCGTAGGCAATCCTTCGTTTGCAAAAAACTCGCCTTACATTATTGCCTTTGATTTTCTGGAATCGTACTATGATATTTTTGGACAGCAACAAGTAGACTTCAGGATCAAAGCTGCAAATATTGAAGCTGGTGAAGTCAATGATATTTACGTCAATACGACGGTAGGGTATCCTAATTATTCAAGACTTGATGACAAGATCCTTTTTACATATGACAATCAAGGCACCATCCTCCTGGCCACTATTGATGTACAGAATGCAGATAAAACCTTGCCCGTAATTGGTACAGATGTTATCCTCATCAATGGCGCGCAGAAGGGCGTTTGGTTTACAACAGGTGATCGTAATTTTACAGCCACAGAAGAAATTTCTTCTTTAGAAAAAATACTAAATATCTTCCCACAACCCTCTTCAGATTTGATCACATGGTCTGCAGAAACCTTAGGTGGGAGTGTAGATTACTCTGTTTTTGATCTTACAGGAAGAACTATGTTAAGAGGGAACACTGTTCCGGAAAAAGGTATTGAAATTGAAAGTTTACTCCCTGGCACGTATTTCCTCCATATCAAATCAGCAGACGGCAGTGTTCGCAGAGCGAAATTTGTAAAGCAGTAAATTAGTTTGTCAAAGAAAATACTCGTCATACGGTTTAGCTCCATAGGAGATATTGTACTGACGACGCCAGTTGTAAGGGCCTTGCATCAGCAATTGGGTGCAGAAGTTCACTTTTTAACCAAAGCAGCTTTTGCACCCATTTTGCATCATAATCCTCATGTCTCCAGAGTGATATCGCTCGCGGAAGATTTTGATCGTATGATCAGCGATTTAAAAGAGCAACATTATGATCATATCATTGACTTACATCATAATGTCCGGTCTAAACGTATTAAACTTTCCCTGAGAAGGCCCTCAACTTCATTCCATAAGTTGAATTTTAAAAAATGGCTACTGGTCCAAACAGGAATCAACCGGTTGCCTGATGTCCACATTGTCGACAGGTATCTGGCCACAGGAGCGTCACTAGGATTGATGAGCGATGGTAAAGGCCTTGATTTTTTTATACCTCCTGCATCAGAAATAGATACGAAAGCAGTTTTTGGAATAGATAGTGGAAGTTTTGTCGCTATAGTCATCGGCGCAGCTCATCAAACCAAATGTCTGACGGCTTCACAAATCAGCGAGCTATGCAATCTTATCAAAAGACCTGTGATCCTGTTAGGAGGGAAGGAGGAGAATTTGAAAGCTGAAGAAATTTTAGCAAATACGACTTCTCTTGCCATCCGGAATGCTTGCGGGAAATTCGATCTTCTTCAATCGGCTTCAATGGTCAAGCAATCCGGGCTGGTGATCACCCATGATACAGGCCTGATGCATATCGCCTCTGCCATGAACAAGCCACAGATTGTTGTTTGGGGTAATACAATACCTGCGTTTGGGATGTATCCTTATTACGGCGATGGAAAGACAAGATGGACCAGTATAGAACAAAAGGATTTGCCATGCAGGCCATGCAGTAAGATTGGATTTCCGCAATGTCCCAAAGGTCATTTCAAATGCATCCTGGAGCATGATATGGATCTTATCGCGAAAGAAGCAGCGTCCTTCTTTTAAAATCTGATTGCCGATATCTGCGTGTTCTAAAGCCCGGTCATTTAGCTCCTTCAGCTAAAAGCATTTCGCTTTTTTCAAGGATTTGAATAGCTTTCGCCTCATTCCCACTTTCCTGGTAGAGTTTGCCCAGATCGCGATGTACCAAGCCGGAATAATAGACAACGTCACGTTTAAAGGAATTGTCCGCTTTATGAATATAACGTGCATCTTTAGCATACGTTGGAAATCCTTTTAGCAATTCTTCCACTAACACAATACAACCACCGATGTCCCCTTTTGAAGACAGCTCATCCAGTTGTGGCTGATAATAAATGTTGAAGTAGGTATTGAGATCACCTTTGGTATAAGTAGATAGTATCTCCGGAACGGGGCGCATGATCAATAACCATAATCCACATATTCCAAAAAGGATAAACAATGATCTTTTAAGATTATCGAAAAATGCCAGTTGATGTATACTATATCCGGCAAACACGCATAGCATGGCTGTCATAGGCACCCTGAACCTGCAAAGGACATAGAATACAACCATGATAGACACTTGGGATAGTATGCCGATAAAAAGGTTCATGGTTTTTTTATTTCTGAAGTTTAAAAACATTCCAGCCACGCCCAGCGCTGCAATAATGGAGTATGGAATAAAAGTTATTTTAAGTGTGTGGCTAAATTCCGCAGCCAGATAGGTATTGACATTGTTAGGTATTTCATACCAGTGAAATAAGGCACCCAGTTTTTTAAATTGTAAAAGCACCCACCCCCATATCGAATCATACCTGCGGATTACACCCAGGGCAGCCGGAATCATTTTCCCCCCGGATGCTTCCATGATTTCCCCTGCATGATTAAAATAAACAAAACCCAACTCTGGTTTATACTCCGTAAAATTGGACAAGATATACGTGATGGGTCCGACACTTGAGGACGAAAGAAGTGGTGAGTCCGCAATAGAATTTCGTAGGATCAGAAATGAAAAAAAGATAAAAAACGGAATGGCTACCTTCCATAGCTGAGAGATATCCTCGCGACGCAGATATACCCACCTGGTGACAAGTGGTAGCCATAACAGGATGGTCGTCGTCATCAAAAGATATCCGGCACCGCCTATACATCCCATCAACCATGCTTTTCGTTTTCCCATGATCAATTGCTCGCCAAGAACAATGCAGGCCAACAAAATAGTGGTGCTGAAACTCGTACGAATAAGCGTCGCATCAAATAACAAACCCGGGCCATAAAAAGTAAAGAGTAAACCTCCTATTATTCCTGCCATCACACTGAAGTAATGCCTGCCAAGCCACATGATCATCCAGATACTCACCAGGCTGAGCAACATTTGAAGTATATAGACCAGCAGACGCCCTTCACCTGAAATCCATTTGGCTAATCCAATGATGAGCGCGTACATCGGCTCCTGGTGATATTTTTTTCCGCCATACCACTCATTCCACTTTTTCTTTCCCTCCAGATCGGTTTGTAAACCGTATGATTTTGCAATAGCCTTATGCCAAAAATGGTAGGGATGCCAGATCGTATCGGTCAGGACATCTCCGTTTGCAATGCGGTCGCCCCAGAGATCAAAAAAATTCATATCAAGATCCGGTGCTTTATGCAACTGATTGAAAGGCATTTGAGGTAACTCCATGAGTAATGCAAGGCGCAAAAGACCCGCCATGAGCAGTACGGAAAAACTCAGAACCCTAAAACGCTTTTGAAACCAATGGTGAACCAGACTCTTTTTCGGTATAATGTCAGCATCCGCTAGTATACGTTCACTTTGGCCTTTGAGACGTATCTTTTTTTTAACGGGTCTTTTCATATTTTATTTCACCTCCCATAATGGTCAATAAAACTTTTGCAACAGGAATACTGTCATCAGGACACGTCAGCAGATTTTGAGATAGTAAGACCAGATCAGCCCATTTTCCAGGTTCAAGGCTTCCCTTGATGTCTTCTTCAAAAGCCGCAAAGGCATTTCCAAACGTGTAAGAATGAATAGCCTCCTCTCGCGTCATAGCTTGTTCATTATAAAATACCATCCCGTTGTCCAATCGTTTTCTTGTCACGGAGGCATAGAAGTTTGGAATGGGATCAACCCGTTCAACAGGTGTATCCGTGCCATTGGCGATGATGACCCCAAGGTCAAGAAGACTTCTCCAGGCATAGGCTCCCTTGCTGGATCGCTCTTCCCCCAAGCGCTTGACCACAAATGGCGCATCTGATGTACAGTGTATTCCTTGCATGGACGCAATCACACCAAGTTGCTTAAACCTGGGCATATCATCAGGATGCAAATGCTGGGCATGTTCAATTCGCCACCGAAGATTCTTTTGATCCGGATGAGCAGCCATTTCTTTTTCATATTCATTTAAAACTTCCCGGTTACCTCTGTCTCCGATGGCATGCACACACATTTGCATTCCTTTTTCCATAGCCAATGCTGACATCTGTTCAATTTCACTTACTGGGGTGGTGTTTTGACCTGTAAACCCTGGTTTGTCGTTGTAAGGCGCCAGTAACCAGGCTCCGAAGGAACCTAAAGCGCCATCCATCTGGGCTTTTAAGGCCCTGCAGGTAAACATATCCTCACCGGAACGGATAATCGGGAATTTATCCATTTTGTCTTTGATTTCTTCATATGGCTGCCTCAACATCACCCACATTCTCAGATCAAGGCTATCATGGATGGCAAGAGAATGATATCGGTCTATTTCTTCGAATGTAGAACCCGCATCCTGGAAGGAGGTTATACCATGTGCAATACAGTGCTTCTGTGCGGCTGCAATGGCTGCGTACCAATTTTCTTTTTTGCTTGCTGAAGGGAGTGTGTTCTGGTATTCTTCAAAAGGTTTCCAGATCACATTCATGGCATTTTCTTCAAATACGCCAAGGACGTTTCCAGATCCGTCCTTGACAATTTGGCCTCCGTCCGGATTAGCAGTTTCACGCGAAACACCG
The DNA here is from genome assembly GCA_038203965.1 of Chitinophagales bacterium. GTDB lineage: Bacteria > Bacteroidota > Bacteroidia > Chitinophagales > Saprospiraceae > Opimibacter. The sequence continues at coordinate 8,503 of JBBRDL010000015.1, forward strand.
GCAGCATCCATTGCAGCTTTATTAGCGTACAAGGCATGACCACTGGCATGAAATAACAGCACAGGGTTTTCTGGCGTAACACTGCTCAATAAATCATGATAAGGATATCCGTTTATATTTTTACCTACCGGAATAGTCCACTTTTCCTGATGCCATCCCCGACCAATAATCCATTCGCCTGGTTTAACTTTCTTTGCCCGTTGATCTACACTGTCAACGATTTCCTGCCAACTAGCCGTCTCCAACAGATCGAGATTTAGGAGATTGAAACCCAATCCACTGAAATGTCCATGACCTTCAATAAACCCTGGCATCAGAAATCCACCCTGGCAGTCAAGCATTTCTTTTGATTTCTCCTTCCAGGCAGCAAGAATTTCACTGGTTGTTCCAATAGCTTCGATTTTTCCATGTCGAATGACAACGGCGCCGTTTTCAATTGGATGGCCTATGACCGGATAAACAAAGCCATTGTAAAGGACCAGGTCTGCAATATTTTCAGGCTCCGGAGCAATAGGTTTGCATTGGATGAGCGATAAGCATAGGGTCACCAATATAATCAGGTAAGGAAAAGTCCATTTATTTTGCATCTTTACTTTTATTCGTTTGTTTGTGGCACATATATGCCATTTGGTCCTCTGAGATGCCAAATCAACAAAAAGATATCATTGGGAAATCGCATAAATATAAACACCAATTCGCAATGAGCCAATATGACTATGCTGCACTGACCGGAAAATTTGAAACCTATCTTTCATCCCATCAACCGTATGGTTCACCTGATACGCTTTATGAACCGATCCGGTATATCAATGAAATTGGTGGCAAACGTATACGGCCGGTCTTACTCCTGATGGCGTATAACCTTTGGCATGAAGACATCACCCCGGCATTACCTGCCGCTCTAGCCGTAGAGTATTTTCACAATTTCAGCCTGATGCATGATGATATCATGGATGAAGCACCACTGCGAAGAGGTAAAGAAACAGTGCACTCGTTATTTGGTAGAAATAGTGCCATCCTGAGCGGAGATGCTATGTTAATTCGTTGTTTTGATTTGTTGATAGAAGCGGGCAGACAACGGGACATAGGTGTCGAACTTTGTTCCTTGATGTGCAGGATCTCCCTCGAGATATGTGAAGGCCAGCAAATGGATATGGATTTTGAATCACTTGCATCACCTACCGAATCCGAATACCTGGAAATGATTCGTAAAAAGACAGCATGCCTGCTTGGCGCCTGTCTTCAAATGGGGGCTTTAATGGCCGGTGCAGAACATGGGGATGCACGTACACTATATCATTTCGGCGAAAAAATGGGCTTGGGATTTCAGGTGCAGGATGATTATCTTGATGTTTTTGGTGATACTTCATTGACCGGAAAACAAAAAGGTGGAGATATCCTCAGAGGCAAAAAGAATTTTCTCTACGTGCATACTTGTAATATTGTATCTCCTCCTGAGCAGAAAGATTTTGTTCAAGCTTATGTAAAAGCTGCAAGTGAACAATCTGCATCCCCTATCCTACAGCTATACGAACGATTAAATGTAGGTGAATACACACAGAAAATACAATCTTCCTTTTTTGAAAATGGCCTTACGGATTTGAGTCATTTGCAACATACCGGAACAGAACAATTAAAGAATCTCGCCGTCAGCCTGATGACAAGAGATCATTGAACGGAAGCGTATTCAATTTTATATTATCCGGCTATTGTAACAAAAGTAACCGACTATGCTGATGGATCACAGCAATTTTACCCCATCAATACAAAAGCATGGAAATAGCAGGATATCTTTCTTCAATTATTATCGGAGTGTCTCTTGGACTTATAGGAGGAGGTGGCAGTATACTGACCGTACCTGTTTTGGTTTATTTGTTTAGTATAGATGCCGTGGCAGCTACTGCTTATTCTCTTTTTATCGTTGGACTGACTAGTGCGGTTGGTTCGGTCAGCTATTTCAAAAAGGGCCTTGTCAACGTCCGGACAGCCCTGATCTTTGGAATTCCTTCTATAATAGCAGTGTTTATGACACGGGCCTATATCGTACCGGCCATTCCCGCAGAAGTCTTTACCATCGGGGATATGGTAGTGACCAAAAGTATCCTTATGATGCTGCTCTTCGCTGTCATTATGATTGCAGCATCTTATAGTATGATAAAAAAGGCAAAGACGACATCTGCAGAAAATTCAGGACCACAGGTTTTTAACTATCCATTGATTGTAGCCGAAGGTGCTGTGGTAGGCGTTATCACCGGGCTAGTGGGCGCCGGAGGTGGGTTTCTGATCATCCCGGCACTTGTGGTGCTGAGTAAATTGCCGATGAAGGAGGCTGTTGGAACATCGCTGGTCATCATAGCGGCCAAATCACTGATCGGCTTCATGGGCGAAGGAAATGAAACAGCTATAAATTATGTTTTCCTTGGCTCAGTATCCTTTTTTGCGATTATTGGTATTTTTATAGGCATGTCCATTGCCAGACGAATTGATGGTGAAAAACTTAAACCAGCCTTCGGATGGTTTGTTTTAGCGATGGGCGCCTTTATCATCATCAAGGAAACGATATTCCATTAAATCGCCTTTGTAACCTAAGTAGCACATCATTAGCATAAAAGTCATCAACTTTGTATCAAACCAGAATAAAAAGGAATAAAAAATGAATGTAGAACAAATTTATACCGGATGTCTTGCGCAAGGCGCATATTATCTAACCTCCAATGGAGAGGCGGCGATTGTCGATCCACTGCGTGAAATTCAGCCTTATCTCGATCGTTTGGAAAGAGATGGAGTCAAGCTCAAATATATTTTTGAGACCCATTTTCATGCGGATTTCGTCTCAGGGCACCTGGATCTCAGCAAAAAAACCGGAGCCCCAATTGTCTACGGTCCGAATGCCAAGGCTTCCTATGACTATATACTGGCCACCGATGGACAGGAATTTAAAGTAGGTAATGTGACGATCAAAGTTTTACACACACCCGGGCATACGATGGAGAGTACAACATTTCTGCTGAAGGATGAAAGCGGAAAGGATCACGCCATCTTCAGTGGTGATACCCTGTTTATAGGGGATGTTGGAAGGCCAGATCTCGCACAGAAAGCTGCGTCTATGACCATGGAACAACTTGCAGGTACCCTTTACCATTCTCTTCGCGATAAGATCATGACGCTGGCAGATGATGTGATCGTCTATCCTGCCCATGGTGCCGGCAGTGCATGTGGTAAAAATATGAGCAAAGAAACCGTTTCTACGATCGGCAATCAAAAGCAATTTAATTACGCATTGAGGGCCGATATGACAGAAGAAGAATTTATTAAAGAAGTGACCGATGGGTTGTTGCCTCCTCCGGCTTATTTCGGAATGAATGTGGCTATGAACAAGCAGGGATATGAAAGTTTTGATACCGTGTTGAATAATGGGATGCGCGCGCTGAACTCGAAGGAGTTTGAGGTAGCAGCCGAAGAGACAGGAGCATTATTGCTCGACACCAGAGGTAATGCGGACTTTGCCAAAGGCTTCGTTCCTCAGTCTATCAATATTGGGTTGAATGGAGATTTCGCGCCCTGGGTTGGAGCCTTGATTATGGATGTGAAACAACCCATATTGCTGATCACCGAACTGGGCAAAGAAGAAGAGACAGTAACCAGGTTGAGCCGGGTTGGTTTTGATAATGTGCTCGGCCATCTGAAAGGAGGCTTTGAAAGCTGGAAGAAGGAAGGACACGAAGTGGATACTGTGAATCGAATGAGCGCAGACGATTTTGCTGCCAAAGTGAACATCGGAGAAGACGTTGTGGTCGATGTGCGGAAAGAGAGTGAGTATGCCGCTGAGCACCTCGAAGATGCCTACAGCAAACCATTAGCCTATATCAATGAATGGGTCAAGGATGTCAATCCAAATGAACATTTCTTTATGCATTGCGCCGGAGGATATCGCAGCATGATCGCTGCCAGTATACTTCAGTCAAGAGGATACAGGAATTTTACAGAAGTCGACGGTGGCTTCAGTGCAATCTCGAAAACGACGCTACCAAAAACAGATTATATCTGCCAGAGTAAAGTATTGAAATAGGCTGATTCAGTTCATCCTGTTATTGAAAACAACGAGGTTGTCTGCAGAAGCGGAATAACCTTGTTGTTTTATTATATACAATCACACTTACCTAATACATTAGTTTATGCTCGACATTCTAAAAAACCCATGGCCCTGGTATTTCGCCGGTCCGTTGATCGGAATGACCGTTCCGGTTCTTTTAATTATTGGGAATAAGGCTTTTGGTATTTCCTCTTCCCTGCGGCATGTATGCGCTGCTTGTATACCGGCAAATATTCCTTTTTTCAAATATGAATGGACCAAGGAAATCTGGAATCTGTTTTTTGTTGCCGGCATTCTCCTTGGAGGTGTAGTGGCCGTGAGCCTGCTTGCCAATCCTAATCCAGTGGAAGTTGATCCCAACCTTGTTGCAGAACTTTCAGGATATGGAATTACAAATTTTGATACGATGGTCCCCGCGGATATTTTCAATTGGTCATCACTACTGACGATTAAGGGATTCATTCTTATGGTGGTTGGAGGCTTTATAGTGGGATTCGGTACCAGGTATGCCGGAGGCTGTACGAGCGGACATGCTATCATGGGCCTGTCAACGTTGCAATGGCCATCCCTGGTCGCTACCTGTTGTTTTATGGTCGGTGGTATACTGATGGCCAACTGGATTCTTCCTTTTATTCTTTCCCTTTAAACCCAACCTAATTATGCAAATCAGCGAAACAAACAAAATTGGCATAGACGGAATTGAAACCGCAGAAGAATTTGAGGTCAGGCTACAGGACACGATGTGTATCAATGAAAGTCACCTGACCCACAAGTGGTATCATAATCTCAAATATATGGCGGTAGGTATCGCCTTCGGCATCGTCTTTATTAAAGCAGAGATAATCAGCTGGTTCAGGATACAGGAAATGTTCCGCTTCCAGTCATTTCATATGTATGGCGTTATTGGAAGCGCGGTAGTAGTTGGCGTGATTTCCGTATTCATGATTAGGAGGTTTAAGATCAGAACCATTTACGGAGAAGATATTCAGATTCATTCTAAACAATTTAACAAAGGACAGATCTACGGAGGTTTGTTGTTTGGGTTCGGATGGGCGATGACAGGTGCATGTCCCGGTCCATTGTTCGCGTTGATTGGATCAGGGGCTACCGTCATAGCCGTAACACTCCTGAGTGCCATAGCAGGCACCTGGACGTATGGATATTTTAGAGATAAACTTCCTCACTAAGTTTTTACTTAAAGAGCAACCATGAAACAGCAGGAGGAGCGATTAGACGGTTTGGCAAGGGCAGTCAATCAAATGAAATCACTGCTCATTTTTTTACTTGTTGTCATTCTGATTGTTCCGGTTGGCTTGTTTTATGGAGAGAATATGATTACAGCAATTGAAAAGGAACTGAATACGAAGCGCAAACCTGTTGCCATTAGGGAAGAACTTCCAAAAGAAGTTTTTTGGTCCGCTCCAGATACCACTTCCGTCAGGGATGTACTACTGCAGTCCCAAATGGCTTATGGAAAAGAGCTTATAACGCATACTTCGAAATATCTTGGCCCTAAAGGTGTAGTGATGCAAACTACCAATGGAATGAATTGCCAGAATTGCCACCTGGAAGCTGGCACCAAAGTGTTTGGTAATAACTATTCAGCAGTTGCATCAACATATCCAAAGTTCAGAGCCAGAAGCGGTTCTACAGAGGATATCTATAAAAGAGTGAATGATTGTTTTGAACGCAGTCTAAATGGAAAGGCCCTTGATACTTTAAGCAGGGAAATGCAAGCTATAAAGGCGTACATCACCTTTCTCGGGACAAATGTTGAAAAGGATACGAAGCCAAACGGATCAGGTCTTAAAGAACTTGCCTGGCTCGACAGAGGAGCTGATCCTAAAAAAGGGAAAGTGGTTTACGAAACGAAATGTATGAGTTGCCATATGACAAACGGTGAAGGCCAGTATGCTTTGGATGGTAAAGAATATATTTATCCGCCTTTATGGGGGAAACACAGTTATAATGATGGGGCAGGGTTGTATCGCCTTTCCAATTTTGCCAGGTATGCCAAATACAATATGCCTCAGGGAGTCTCTCACACCAATCCGACGCTGACGGATGAAGAAGCATGGGATGTGGCTGCCTTTGTTAATTCACAAAGTCGTCCACACATCAACACGCCATATGATTGGCCGGATATTTCTAAAAAACCGGTTGATCATCCAATTGGACCTTACGCAGATAACTTTACTGAAATGCAGCACAAGTATGGCCCTTTTAAACCAATACTTGAGGCGCAAAAAAATCCTTTAACCACCGTACAAAAATAAAATGACGGATAACAGAAGAACATTTTTAAGAAAATTGGGCGTCGTGGGTGCTGCAACAGGTGTTGCCGCCATGAGTCCTATTATAACAAACGCCAAGCCTTCCGACATGATAGATAGTCAAAGCGATTTTGAGACTGGGAAAGAATATACGGTTACTATTCTCCAGACAACAGATGTACATTGTCAGGTACATCCGCATGATGAATTGTTCTGGGAAAATGATAAGGCGGTGTTTCGCAAGACAGGAGGGTATGCCCAAATGGCAACCTATTTTAAGAAGGAAAGAAAAGCTAATCCTGATACATTTATCATTGACACAGGGGATATGTTCCAGGGGAGTGAGCTTTCCGTAAAAACAACCGGTAAAGCATTTGTTCCGGTGCTCAATAAATTGGGATATGATTTATACTTGCCGGGCAACTGGGAAGTGATCTATGGCAAGCGAAACATGCAGACCTTGCTGGGCGCATTGGATGCACCCAAAGTATGCGCCAATATGTATCACGATCTGGGTGAAGGTAAGAGAGGCGAACTTATTTTTCTGCCCTATTATATCTGGAATGTGCGTGGAGTTAAAATCGGATTTTTAGGATATACAGATCCGTTGGTTCCGATACGCCAGTCACCTGATTACAGTAAAGGCATCTTATATACCCCACCTGAAGAAAATCTGTCGCATTATGTTTCCGTGCTGAAGGAGGATGAAGGCTGTGATTATGTGCTGATCATTGCTCACCTTGGATTGTCACAACAAATCAACCTGGCGAATATGCCGGAATGCAAAGGCGTAGATTACATCCTTGGTGGAGACACACACGAGCGAGTGCGTAAGCCGATACAATGCACCTATGCCAAAGTGGTCGAGCCAGGCGCTTTTGGTTCTTTTGCAGGAAGTCTTAAACTGCGTGTTAAGGATGGAAAAATTATAGGTGATACATATGAACTTATTGAAATAGATGCGGAGAAGCTAAAAGCGGACAAAGAAATGGCGAGCTTACTTGAATCAGTGGAAGATCCATTTCAGGCAGATATCAATAAAGTAGTTGGTTATAGCACCTTGCCTTTGTACCGCTACTTCGTGATTGAGAATACGATTGATACCATGGTCCTCGATGCGCTTGCATGGCAGATCAAAGATGTCGATATTGTTTTATCAAACGGGTTTAGGTTTTGTCCTCCACGCACGACACCTGACCAAACCGGAAATATTCCGGTTACGGAGGGATTTATTTTTGACATGTTGCCCGTGGATAGTTTTGTACGAAAAGGTAAGGTAACGGGAAGCCAGATAAAAGAATGGCTGGAGAAGGAACTGAACAATGTATTTGCCAAAAATGCGGCAGAGCGATTTGGAGGATGGGTGATCAAGTTCAAAGGCATGGAAATCACTTTCAACGCATTTGGAGAAAAGGGGAAACGGGTGCAAAGCATCATGATAGGAGGTCAGCCGATTGATCTGCAAAAAGTGTACACAATATCCGCTTGTGAACGGGATGGTGATCCGGCAGATGTCTTATGCAGAATAAAAGGAGTGAAGGACACCTCCAATACATCATTTACCTTACACCAGGTGATGAGAAATTATTTGCAGGCCAATTCGCCGGTGACACCAACGCCACCGTTGGCTGCCAGGATATTAGATGGGCCTCAATCTTTGCTAACGCAGGTGACGGGTGTGGATTATCAATTTCGTTAAAACCTTTATTTATGAAAAACATGATAGTAATGACGACCCTCCTGTGCATGACATTGTTGGTCAATGCGCAGTCCAATGCAGAGGTGGTATCCATAGGTGAACATAAGATCGTCTTTCAGCTTACCTCCGCGGACACCAATGTGCACAAGGCCATGATTAGGCAACTTGGTAACCTACTGATAGCAGCACCAAATGCCAAAGTGGAAGTAGTGTGTCACAGCCAAGGTCTTGATATCCTCCGCACGAATCATACGGTTGTTTACCCAAAGATTAAAGAACTAAGTGCCCAGGGTATTCAATTTGTAGCCTGCGAAAACACACTTCGTGAGCGTAAAATCAGCAAAGAAGAGATCATAGCTGAATCCGGGTATGTCAAAGCCGGTATTCTTGAGATCGTGATGAAGCAAGAAGAAGGCTGGAGCTATATCAGAGCCGGCCAATAGGCATTCATCTAATCACAAACCCGTGATGCATCTCCGGATATTACTATTCCTCTTTTGGGGAGCAGGACCTGTCATTGCCCTGGCGCAGCATCAGGAAATCAGTGAGGCCCCTCTGCCGTATAAAGGAAAGGAGCAGATAGAAAAGGATTCACTGTCTATTCTGTCCGCCTTTAAACATGGTAAAGTCAACGGACACTTCCGGTATTTTTTTATGGCGACAGATAATAGCGGTGATCTGACTGACTATTATGCCAATGCAGCAGGAGGAGGCATCCGTTTTGAAACAGCCTCCTTCTATGGTTTCCGGTTTGCAGTCGGCGGCTCTTATGTATTTAACATTGCTTCCTCTGATCTCACGGATCCCGATTCCACCACTAGCCTCTACAGCAGGTATGAAGTGGGTCTGTTTGATGTTGACGATCCCGCTATCACTACAGGTCTTGATCGCCTCGAGGAATTGTATCTCTCTTATTCATGGGGCCAATCTGAAGTAATGTATGGGCGGCAATTTATCAACACGCCTTTTATCAACCTTCAGGATGGGCGCATGCGTCCCGGTGCAGTTGAAGGTATCGTATTGAGACTGAAAGAGTGGCATACTACCAGTATGGAGTCCGGCTTTTTATATGCCGTGTCACCAAGATCGACGGATAGTTGGTATGCTGTCGAAAACTCATTCGGGATTTATCCATCGGGTATAAATCCGGATGGATCGAAATCGAATTATCACGGACATATACAGAGCAGTGGTATTCTTTATACAGGGGTCACTGGGAAGTGGTTTAAAAAGCTTACCATTCAAGGATGGGATTTCCTCGCCTTGAATGTTATGAATACAGCCATGCTTCAACTTGATCTTACAGAGAAAACCAATTCAAAGGATGTGATTGCTGCGTCCGCCCAAGTCATACGGCAGGATGGAATTGGTGATGGCGGAAATGAAAATGCGTCTCAAGCCTATTTTCCTTCAAACGCAAAATCCTTTTCATTTGGATTCAGGTTTGGATACACAACAGGCAGGTTTTTTACAAATCTGAATTATAGTCGCATTACTTCTTCAGGGAGATACCTCATGCCTCGGGAGTGGGGGAGAGATCCTTTATTTACCTTCCTTCCCCGCGAACGGAATGAAGGACTTGGGGACGTACATGCTGTCATGGGTAGGGTCACTTACACGATTCCGGAAAACATCTTTTCAGTTGGGTTAAGTGCCGGGTATTATAACCTGCCTGATGTAAAGAATACGCGCCTCAATAAATATGGTTTGCCATCCTATATGCAAGCCAATTTGGAGTTGCGTTATTTTTTCAAAGGCCTGTTCGAAGGGCTGGATATTCAATATCTCCTTGCCGCAAAATTCAATGCGGGTGAGACCTATGATAATGATAGATATGTCTTCAATAGAGTGAACATGCAAGTGCATAATCTCGTGTTGAATTTTCATTTTTAATAGGAGGCGAAGGCTGAGGTCAAAGTTTTCACGTCAGCAAATTTTTAATTTGTCTGTTAATCGTAGATTGTATCTACGCTTTCACGTCAGCAAATATTTAATTTGCGAATATCCAAATTGGCACTCGCAAAGAACGAAATCCACAGTCTAGCTTAGTGAGCAGCTAAGCTGCAACACTTCCTATCGTAACTCCTTCAGGGGGCGAAGGGGGTAAAATAGTATATGGGCGAAGGGGGTAAGAATTTCAGGAGTCGAAGGGGCTTATGTAGTTCAGAGGGTGAAGGGGATTATGAAGTTTAAGGAGCGAAGGGGGTATAGAAGTTCAGAGGACAATCGGGGTAAAATTCCAACATCTCATTTCAAGGCATGAGCAGCGGAACAAAGTGCCTCAGCAACCACTCGATCAGGAATATTATCTTTGAAGGTAAATGATCTGTAATCTGTAAGCACAGGTGGTATGCAACAAGAAGATATATCGTGTCGCTACTATCCTGTTCTTTTAGCCCTGCATGATCATTTGAAAACACTACCATAGATGTACGGCTTACATGACAGTGATATAAGACAGATAGTTGATCTTTTTCGAAGCGCTCCGGAAATTGAAGAAGCCATCATATTTGGCAGCAGAGCCATAGGTCGACACCGTCATGGAAGCGATATAGATCTCGCCCTCAATGGAGAAAAGCTGACATCAGCTATCATGTCACGATTAAGCGAATATTTGAATGAAGAAACCAATATGCCCTATCGGTTTGATCCCTTTAGATTAAGTGATATTAACAACCAGGATTTAGTAGATCATATTGGTAGAGTGGGCGTGGTTATATATGGGAGAGCGACTGTGTCTGCTGTTCAGGATCCTGAACAGCCGTATACCGGATGATATTTCAAAGTTGTTCAATCTGCAAAAGCTGAGGGAAACACAGCCAGAAAATTTCAAAAACAATGCATAATTTTGGAGGAGTTGCTCGACGTTAATTGATCAAAGAAAATTTGCAGGTTAGTCTTCGATTTTAAAATTAAATTTAATAGGAGACTTCGTATTTTGAAATGTATTTTTGATCTTGGTGGAATTGTCATAGCTTTTGCAATCGGATTTGTTTATGTTTTGAAACTTTATCTTTCTAATCAAGAACATTTCATTCAAATAGCCGGATCATTATTTGCTGGTATTGCAACCATATGTGGCCTGGCAATGGGGTATGCTTCTATTATAGAGACGGATTCCGATAAGTCAACAATTAAGAATGCCGCTGAAAAATTGCTGCACGCCACAATATTTCTTCTATTCTAGGCTGTATTTGGACTGGTTGTTTTTGATCTTTTAGCTTCGAAGGCTTATTCAAACGTAATAGTAAAAGTCACTACAGAAGTCTTTCGAGGTGCGGGTGTTTTTTTTCTTATTAATGCCTTCTGGGCTGCCCATTATGGTGTAAGGTGGCTTTCTGATGTTCTTTGGGTGAGATGGTCTCGCCGTGATAGAAAAGAATAATCTATGATAAAAGACTTTCAGGATTGGTAATCACTAACTGATCACCAATCCTGAATAATCCATTTTAAAATCACTGTTTCACAAACCGACTCATCCCAACCACGCTGTTTTCTGAAAGGATCTGGATGAAGTACATCCCCTGCGACAGATGTTTTATTTCCATTCGCTGCAGATTTGTGCCCACCTCTGCTTTCTTTTCATAAAGTATTTGACCGGTGAGACTGATTACGCTAATACTCATATCCTGGCTTGTCAGCTCTGAAAGTTCAAGAGTGAATTCCCCATTGTTGGGATTAGGAAATATGTGCAAGGAATTATTTTGTTCGATCGATGGAACAGAAACCAATAACTCGCTAAAACATATATCATCGACTTGAATTTTGGCCTGAGATGCAACCCCACCTTGATCACTTGTATATGGACTGGTCACATAGATAGCAAGCCTGGCTTCAATGCCAGGAGCCTCAGACCCAGGTTGAAGACAAGTAGCAGCACCTACCCATTGATCCAAATCATATTCTATCTGAAATTCAAACCACCCCGTATCTACCTGGGAAAAATCAATTGAAGCGATTTCATAGCAACTATTGGCCGGGCAATTTCCAAATTCAAAATCATCACCTTGAAATAAAACAAGTTTACCTTCCCAGTCCTTCATATGTTTTCCGTTTAGAGGCTCATGTGGATCTCCCGAATGTTCAACTTTGCTCTTACCTGTTACTTTGCCTCGACCTAAGGGAAGGCAAATCGGGTCAGCAGAAGCCAACACGTCAGCCTCACTTAAATTTCCTGTGAGTTGAATCGTCCAACCATCGGTACTTCCTGGAATGCCATCTAAAAGATGCGGGCTTCCTGAGATCGCAATCCAATGATCTGTCGAACCACCATTGCTCATGTCTCCTGATATGGCTCCCTCCTGAAAGGAAGGATTGAGATTAAGCGCCCCCCCCGTACAGGCGAATGCTATTACACAAGTTGTTTCGATTCTCCGCTCATATGAAAATGTTGTGCACGTCTGTAGCATAGATTCTACCCGATCAACCTGCATGATAATAGAGTAATCATCCGGACTTGGAAATGAGTAACAAAAAGATTGATTTCCAATCGTGTAGCCTATAGGTGTGCTCATAGTATCATTAATATACCAGGTTACTGTTTCACAATCAGTCAATGCAATTGGTGTGAAGCATGCCTTACAAGAATTATTAAATATAGTTTGTGTAAAACCAGCATCGACTGCAGCATCAAATGCCTCGATGTCTTGTGTGGTGCAAGCACACAAATCCTGACACTCCACAATGAGCTGAATTTCACAATCGCAAATCTCATTTCCACAAAACCCACTTATGGATAATGTGTACACCCCAGGAAAAGTAAAATATCTCGGAAGCAAATCAATACTAAAATATGGATTGGTCGCAGCTAGTCCAACCTCGCTCCCTTGAGGACCGGTTAATCTCCACGAAATCGTAGAGGTATCCTGACATGTCATTCCAATACATTCGAATAATCCAGTGAAGGAAAAGCCTGTTCCAGCAGGAGGACATGCCAGTGTCACCGGAGCTCCACCACAAGAAACTGGAATACTCATCGCCCCTTGTGAACTTCGAATAAACATGGAGGAAAATGCATTGCAAAAACAGGAGTCAGGCAAAATCTGGACTGTTTCCGAAAATAATTTTTCAAAACAAACTTGCGAACTGTCCTCCGTAATAAACTCTTGTATCAGGTATTGTATTTCGTACACATTGTTATCAGGATAACTATGGGTCAGTCTTGTATTCGCATCAATAGGACCTGATGTTATGGGCGTCCCATCTCCCCAGTCTATGTAGGTGACTCGATTGCAGGCAAGTAGTGAACCTACATTAAGCCGTACAGAGTCTACACTTTGATCCACCTGTATATTTACAATGAGACTTGAATTGTCATCAAAGGCTTTCTGATCCGTACAGCAGCTGTACTGTATTTCCTGTAAACATATATTATCAATCCAACCTTTATTGTGATACCCACAGCAGCCATTACCAAGACCAACGATGACCAGGACGTCGGCATTTTGGGTAGCGGTCCATAATGGCATTGTGTATGTATTCCATGCTGCAGTAGTCGCTTGTGGACTAGTGCCCATAATCTGACAATTCGTACAGTTGTAGGGGTTGTAAAAACCAGGTACTGGTGAATTGGTGGCTTGGAATCTATAAAAGAGATTACTCTTGGAACAATAAGAAATTTTATAGGTATGTCCGGCCAAAAATGGAATCCCCGGTTGGTAAATAGATTCTCCACCAGTCGCAAAAGCAAAGAAATACATCGAAAATGGATCGCAGCAGAAAGTGGTACCATCAAGGTGGGGCGTTTCAGAAATCCTAAACCAGTTATTTGTATGTCCCGGCCACAAGTTAAAGCCGAGATTACCCATAATAGAACCTTGATCGAAACCAGAATTCTGAATCAGATTATTTTGACAATTACAAATACAATCCACCACTATTTTAAATGAGCATGATGCGATATTGCCACAATTATCTGTTGCTGTATACGTAACGAAGGACGTGCCCGCATCGAAAGACAATCCACTCGCACTTCCGTTTCCAGCATACGAGGAGGCTCCAGAGACCACATAGCTGAGTAACGGCGTACCGCAATTATCATCAACCAGTACAGGTTCAATGCCTTGCACGATCATGGAGCAATTAGGGCCTGTGGTGGAAAGGTGTAGGTCAGCCGGACAAAAAATAATTGGCGGAATATTATCTACTCCCTGTACGTCCGTCGTACATGAATTTGTATTTCCACACCAATCCGTTACCGTTAAAACGACAGGGAAACTACCGCAGCCGGTGATCACGTTTGGCGAGACACTCATGGACTGAATCAAGCAATCATCAAATGAACCATCATCAATAAGTGCGGAAGTGACATTCGCCTGGCAATTGGCGCCTAAAGGAATCATTACGCCATTTTTGCATAGCGCCACTGGTGGATTATTATCGACGATGTTGACCAGATGACAAACCGTACTATTGCACATTCCACCATTGATCGTCAAGCATACATTATACTGTCCGCAGGCCGTAAACTTATGCCATGGATCTTTTAGAACCGAAGTGTTATTAGGAATACTTCCCGGATCACCAAAATCCCAGGTGAATGATAAAGGTGCGGGACCGGTGGAGGTGTTCACGAATTGAATTTGACCGCAGAAATCAGCGGGAAAAGTAAATTCAGCCATACAGGTATCCTGTGCTGCACAGCCTGCCAAAGCAACTTCATAAAAACAACTTTGACCAAGACCACAAGTGATATCATATAGGATTGTAAATATCGGTGTGGTGCCTGGCTCAATACAAAATTCAAGCGGGGCACTTGTTCCATATGGGATGATCCCACTGGAAGGGGTGAGCAATAATTCGGTTTGGGTCACCGAGGTGACCGTAAATCCATTACCAACATCTGCAACAAAACTGGTGAATTGGCCCACGTCCAATAATATCCTTAGTTCTGGGGTGCAATCAGACAAATTCTCAAGATTAAGTTGATAACAACAAGGATCCTGATCGATTAAAGTAAACAAAATGGATGGACAATCCGGTTGCGCAAATCCCTGTTGAGTTCCTCCAACGAGCAACATGAATATGACGATAATCTTTCGAATCAATGTTGATTTCTCAGGAAGGAAAATTATTAGCTGAGTCATATTTGTTCCAGTTTTTTTCAAGAAAATTCTCTCTAATATAAGGATAAAGTTGCTGATATAGCATCGTCTGTACATATCTTTTAGCTGAGTGGACAGGGATGTGTCGAGATTTCATAATTCAGTTTTGAATGCATCTGTTTGGGTGAAAATGCTGGATATGGCGGTGCGGTATTGGATTGTTCGAGACCAAACAAAGCTTATGACATCTATGTATTTGCATAATACCCCAATGGAGGATATTTGTCAAATTACCCAACTTTTGCTTGGCGTGTGTGGACTAGTGTCAATAAATATCAACCAGAATAGGTCACAATATGTGAATGCTGGAAAGGGCATTCGGTATAGCGCATAACTCCGTTTGTAAAATCGTATGGCGGGAAGCCCTCTAAAAGTGTTTATTATTGATGATGAGTCAGGGGCCAGAAAGATGTTGAAAACCTTCCTTCAGGAAGGATTCCCTGAGGTCTTCATCGTCGGCGAAGCTTCATCAGTTCGCGAAGGCAAGCAGCTTATCCCTCAATCCAATTTTGATGTTCTTTTTCTCGATGTGGAAATGGAAGATGGGACTGGTTTTGACTTACTTGACCAACTTCCTGTTTTAAATTTTAATGTCATTTTCGTAACCGCTCATGATGATTTTGCCATCAAAGCTTTCCGATACAACGTCATTGATTATTTATTAAAGCCCATTGATCCCGATGAGTTTGTTCAGGCTGTTCAAAAATCGATAGAACATAGAAATCAGGAAAGTTTACAAAAGCAGCTGCGGCAGCTTCTGCATTCCGCCCGCGAAAATTCCTTTGAAAAAATTACCCTCAGCACCTCCAATGGATTTGTCTTTGCCAATACAAATGAAATTGTTCGGATAGAAACCTATGGAAACTACAGCTTTGTTTATTTGGTAGAAGGCGATCGATTGTTAGTATCCCGAAATCTTAAAGAGTTCGAAGAAATGCTTCCTGAGCCACAATTCTTCCGGATCCATCAATCCCACTTGGTAAACACTTCCTTTGTTAAAAAGGTGATTAAAGAAGAGGGCGATCAAGTCGTCATGAACGATGGTGCCACAATCCCAATCTCCCGCAGAAGAAAGGAAGAATTCATGAATATTATTCTTCGGGAAAACTCATAGTTGTCAACTCCTAACTTTCTCATCTCCTCCTTTCAGGTCCAAGCCTGGCGCACACTTCGACTCCCTCAGTAAAAGGATCCCGCCCTGAATAGACAGCGGGAGGGCAGAGGGTCAGAAGAGGGCATCTTACCTTCTCACCCTCTTACCTTCTCACTCTCTTACCTTCTCACTCTCTTACCGTCTCACCTTCTCACCCTCTTACCCCTCACCAAAGAAAATCTTACAATCCACCCACTCCCCATCAAACACCACGCCCGGATATTTTTTGTAAAAATTAATCCCCGGTTCATTCCAGTCCAGCACCTGCCATTTGACCAAAGCCACATCCTGTAGTTTCGCTTCCTCAAGGAAAGCCTCAAAGAGCAGTTTCCCAATACCAGCCCCCCGCATGGACTCCCGGACGATAAAATCCTCCAGATATAACATCCGCCCCCTCCACGTACTAAACATCCCGCAATACAAGGCCATCCCTACGATCTCTCCACCCACCTCCGCTACAAAAGCATCAAAAGCCCCCTTTGCAAAATTTTCCCGGTAACTCTCCGGATTAGTCGTCACTCGATGTAGTCCCCTCTCATATTCCGCTAACTCCCTTACAAGGGAATGAATACCGTGAATATCCTCTTCCGTCATTTTTCTGATAACTATTTTCATATCTTTTTATAAGTTATAGCATGAAGTCCCTTTTAGGGGATTTAGGGGCAAAAGGACATATTGGATTTAGGGGCAAATGCCAGTTCCCGCACTAAGGCTTGTATCCCAAGGATTTCTTCCTCGGTCATTTTTCTGATTTCTATTGCCATAATGAGTAGTAAGATAAATCAAGATGCCAGATTATAGTTGGTCCCCAGCATCCGGATTCAAGTCTTTAAGGTTAGCCGCTAATTTTCGCTAATTCACGCTAATTTGATTTCTGCTATTCTCAAACTACTTACCCAATTAACCTCCTAACCCATAACCATATAAGCCCATAACCATATAAGCCCATCACCTCATAAGCCCCTCGCTCCTGAATAAATTCTAAAAGGTATACCCAGTTTCCGGGGAATTAATCATATCTTTGCATTCGCTTTCAAAAAAGGCGTCTAAAATAATGTGTAAAAATAACGTATGCCTACTATAAATCAATTAGTTAGGAAAGGTCGCGAGAAGGTTGTTTATAAAAGCAAAGCTCGTGCATTGGATGCTTGCCCTCAGAAGCGAGGCGTGTGCACCCGTGTATATACCACTACCCCCAAGAAGCCGAACTCGGCCCTTAGGAAGGTAGCGAAGGTAAGGTTGACAAACAGCATTGAGGTCATCGCCTATATTCCAGGCGAAGGCCACAACCTGCAAGAACACTCCATCGTGCTGCTGAGAGGCGGTAAGATTAAGGATCTTCCAGGTGTTCGTTATACCATCGTACGTGGAGCACTCGATACAGCAGGGGTAAACAACCGACTGCAGTCGAGATCTAAATACGGAACAAAAAGACCTAAGAAATAGTAGACAGTATCCAATATGAGGAAAAGAAAACCAAAACTGCGGGTTATCCAACCCGATCCAAGATATGGAGACCCGGTCGTAAGCCGCTTCGTCAATAATCTGATGTGGCAGGGCAAAAAGAGCACAGCGTATCAGATTTTCTACGACGCTATGGATCTTTTAGCCGAAAAATCAGGCCTTAACCCACACGAGTTATTTGGAAAGGCATTGGAGAATACAACTCCTTCTGTGGAAGTAAAAAGCCGCAGGATAGGTGGTGCTACGTTCCAGATCCCTACCGAAATAAATCCAAAACGTAAAGTAGCTATCGGAATGAAGTGGTTGATCCGCTTCGCCCGCGAGCGCAACGGAAAAGGAATGGCAGAAAAACTCTCCGCCGAAGTACTCGCTGCAAGCAAAGGCGAAGGAAACGCAGTGAAGAGAAAAGAAGACACCCATAAAATGGCAGAAGCTAACCGCGCTTTCGCCCATTTCAAATAATATAACCCCCTAACGGTTTACAAAACACAATGGCTAAGGACCTTAGATATACACGTAACATCGGCATTGCCGCACACATCGACGCTGGGAAAACCACGACGACAGAACGTGTATTATATTATACAGGGATTTCCCATAAGATCGGTGAGGTACATGATGGCGCAGCTACCATGGACTGGATGGAGCAGGAGCAGGAGCGTGGTATCACCATCACCAGCGCAGCTACCGCAGCCCAGTGGTCCTGGAAAGATAAAGAGTATTCCCTGAATATCATTGACACTCCTGGACACGTAGATTTTACAGTTGAAGTAAATCGTTCCCTTCGCGTACTCGACGGATTGGTTTTCCTTTTCTGTGCTGTTTCCGGCGTAGAACCGCAATCAGAGACTAACTGGCGCCTTGCAGATAATTATAAAGTACCTCGCATCGGTTTCGTCAACAAGATGGACCGTTCAGGGGCTAACTTTTTCGAAGTTGTAAAAGATGTCGAAACCAAACTAGGCTCCAAAGCAATTCCTCTCCAGGTTCCAATTGGAGAAGAAGAAAGATTTAAAGGCGTCGTAGACCTTATCACCGGCAAAGCCATGGTATGGAACGAAGACGATATGGGTATGACGTTCCAAGAGATTCCTGTTCCGGCAGATCTCGTTGAAGTCGTTGCAGAGTGGAGAGGTAAACTCCTTGAAGCTGTCGCAGAATATGACGATACCTTATTAGAAAAGTTTTTCGAAGATCCTGAATCGATCTCTCCTGACGAAATGCGTATTGCAATCCGTCAGGCCGTGTGCGACATGAAATTCGTACCAATGATGTGCGGATCTGCATTCAAAAATAAAGGCGTTCAGGCGGTACTCGATGCAGTGTGTGCATTCCTCCCTAGCCCGGTAGATATCGAAGGCATCAAAGGAATCAATCCTAGGACTGATCTCGAAGAACTTCGCAAGCCTAGTGTAGACGAACCATTTGCTGCGCTCGCTTTCAAAATTGCAACAGACCCTTATGTTGGACGTCTGGCTTTCATGCGCGTGTATTCAGGTGCATTGGATGCTGGTTCATATGTCCTCAACACAAGATCAGGCAACAAGGAGCGTATCTCCCGACTATACAAGATGCACGCCAACAAACAAAACCCGATTGACAGGTTAGAATGTGGTGACATCGCAGCAGGTGTTGGTTTTAAAGACATACGCACAGGGGACACCCTCTGTGATGAAAACAAACCTATCATCCTCGAGAGTATGGTTTTCCCGGATCCCGTTATCGGTATCGCTGTTGAACCAAAGACACAAAAGGATCTCGATAAACTTGGTATGGCTTTAGCCAAATTGGCTGAAGAGGATCCAACTTTCAAAGTTAAATATGATGAAGACACCAACCAAACCATCATCAGTGGAATGGGTGAGCTTCACCTGGAGATCATTGTAGATCGTCTACGCAGGGAGTTCAAGGTAGAATGCAACGAAGGTCAACCTCAGGTTAACTATAAAGAAGCACTTACCGTTAAAGTCGATCACACCGAAAGGTTGAAAAAACAAACCGGTGGTTCAGGTCTCTTTGCCCAGTTGTCATTCGAACTCGGCCCAGCTGACGAAGAATTCCTCCAAAGTGATGAGTTTAAGAGCGGCAAAACCAAAATGCAGTTTGTCAACGGTATCTTCGGAGGTTCTGTTCCTAAAGAGTTTTTCCCATCGATCGTCAAGGGTTTCCTTGCCATGATGGACAACGGGATCCTGGCAGGATATAACATCGACAGCATGAAAGTCCGCATCTATGATGGACAGACACACGCCGTTGACTCCAAGCCAATCGCCTTTGAACTTTGTGCTAAAGAAGGTTTCCGCGAAGCTGCTAAAAAAGCCAAGCCAATCCTTCTCGAGCCAATCATGAAACTTGAGGTGGTAACTCCTGATGAATATGTTGGGCCGGTCATTGGTGACCTTAACCGTCGCCGTGGATTACCAAAGGGTCAGGATAGCCGTCCTGGTGCGATAGCAATTTCTGCTGAAGTGCCGTTATCAGAAATGTTTGGCTATGTAACACAGTTACGTACCATCACTTCAGGCCGCGCCAGTTCAACAATGGAGTTCAGTCACTATGCTGCAGTACCTAAGGGACTCGCTGATGATGTGATAGAAAAGGCAAAAGGCACAGTAAAAGCATAAGTAATAAATTCTTTGCCCCCGGCTGCTGAGCTGTAGAACAAGGAAGTGGGAAAGCAAGTCGAAGCATAGGGGACAATTGAAATACAGAATAAAGCCCAAAAGAGGGTTCACTCATTATATCATTAATTTTTTTGGTCGGAAATGAATCAGAAAATCAGGATTAAACTCCGTTCTTATGACCACAACCTGGTCGATAAGTCAACAGAGAAAATAGTTAAGACTGTACGCAATAGTGGAGCCGTTGTTACGGGTCCGATTCCGCTGCCCACCGAGAAAGAAATATTTACCGTCTTGCGTTCACCGCACGTAAATAAGAAATCTCGAGAGCAGTTCCAATTGCGCACACACAAACGTTTGATCGAGATTTACACCCCTACTCCTAAGACGGTAGACGCCCTCTCAAAACTCGAATTGCCGAGTGGAGTAGATATCCAGGTCAAGCTTACATAGTAATTGTTCGTAGTATTTACTGCGGACTGAACAGACTAATAATGGATTTTTATCCTGCCGCTGGCAGGGTGAAAAAATAATTATCAATTAAACAAATCATCTTACGGTGAAAGGAATAATAGGCAAAAAGGTCGGCATGACCAGCATATTTGACCAGAATGGCCGGTCTATTGCATGCACAGTCGTTCATGCACAGCCCAATGTGGTGACACAGGTCAAGACGATGGACACAGATGGATATGAAGCACTCCAGCTCGCTTATGGTGAAGCTAAAGTGAAGAATACCCCACAATCCATGCAGGGTCACTTTGAAAAGGCCAAAACAGCCCCGAAAAGGAAACTTGCTGAATTCAGGGATTTTGAACTGAGCAAAAACCTCGGTGACCTCGTATCGATTGACGAATTGTTTACCGAAGGCGAAAAAGTTTCCGCCATCGGTACAAGCAAAGGAAAAGGTTTCCAGGGCGTTGTCAAGCGATATCATTTCGCTGGTATCATGCAAGCTTCACACGGTCAGCATAACAGAATGAGAGCTCCAGGTTCTATCGGAGCCTCTTCTTACCCATCCAAGGTTGTTAAAGGCATGAGGATGGCAGGACGTATGGGTGGTGAACGCGTAAAAATGAAAAACCTACGCGTAGCCAAATTGCTTCCGGACCAAAACCTGATCCTCATCAAAGGCAATATCCCGGGACACAACGGATCATTTATCATCATTGAAAAGTAACGGACCTATGAAGCTCGATATATTAAATTCCAAAGGCGAAAAGACAGGTCGGAGCATTGAACTGGCTGAAGATGTATTTGGCATCAAGCCAAATGATCACGTTGTTTACCTGGCGGTAAAAGCCTACCTGGCTAATCAGCGTCACGGTAAACACAAAACCAAAGAGCGCTGGGAAGTATGGCGCACAACCAAGAAGTTCAAAAAGCAAAAAGGAACAGGTGGTGCTCGTGCTGGTTCATTGAAAAACCCAATGTTCAAAGGTGGTGGCCGCGCTTTCGGTCCAAGACCTCACGATTATGACCTGAAAGTCAATAAAAAAGTCAAATTGCTTGCACGCCGTTCGGCCCTTTCTTCTAAAGCTATGGGCGGAAACCTCATCGTCGTAGAAGAAATAAAAATGGACCAGCCGCGTACCAAGGATTTTTTAGCGGTATTGAAAAACCTTCAGATCGATAACAACAAGGCTTTGTTTGTAACCTCCGAAGCAAACACCAACCTCTACCTCTCTGGAAGAAATCTACAGAATACGAGATTGGTAAGGGCACAGGATCTCAACACATATGATATCCTTCGCTCACAGAAGTTGGTTTTATCTGAGCAATCCGTTGACCTGATTACACAATCATTGAAGTAATAATCCCGCTGTCACTATAAAGCGTAAAGAAAAATGAGCAATAAGATAATACTCGTCAAACCCTTAATCACCGAGAAGGCCGATGGCTTAACGGAGAGCAAAAGTCAATATAGTTTTATTGTCGATAAGGGAGCAAACAAGATTGAAATCAGAAAAGCAGTGGAGCAGTTGTATACTGTCAATGTAGAAGGTGTCAACACCATGATTATTCCGGGTAAGCGCAAATCGCGCAATACCAAAAAAGGCGTATTACATGGTCGTAAATCTTCTTACAAGAAAGCAGTCGTCACCCTTGCGACAGGAGAAACCATTGACTTTTTCGGAGACATTTAATAGACCTTAATTATTCAGACGTATAGAATAGGTACATCATGGCCGTAAGAAAATTTAAACCCATTAGTCCAGGTACACGCTTCAGAGTTGGTAACAGCTATGCAGAAGTGACGACCAACAAGCCTGAAAAATCCCTTCTTGAGCCGATCAAGAAGAGTGGTGGTCGTAATGCCGATGGTAAAATGACCATGCGCCACAAAGGTGGAGGGCATAAGAGACGCTATCGTGTGATCGACTGGAAAAGAGATAAAGAAAATATCACCGGTACAGTCAATTCCATTGAATACGATCCAAACCGCACTGCTTTTATCGCATTGATCGAATACACTGATGGAGAGAAGAGATATATCATCGCTCCGCAGGGTTTGAAAATCGGAGCAACGGTATTAGCAGGTAGCCAGGCAACACCGGATATCGGGCATGCACTCTTTTTGAAAGATGTGCCATTGGGTTCTTCTATCCATAATGTGGAACTTTATCCAGGCCAAGGCGGAGCCATCGTACGTAGTGCTGGTTCATCAGCTACGATGATGGGCCGTGAAGAAAGATACGCAGTGATTAAACTCCCTTCCGGAGAAGTGAGAAGGGTATTACTCAACTGTAAAGCAACAATCGGATCTGTTTCTAATCCTGATCATGGCCTTACCGTTTATGGAAAAGCCGGAGCAAAAAGATGGATGGGCCGCAGACCAAGAGTCAGAGGTGTAGCTATGAACCCTGTCGATCACCCCATGGGTGGTGGTGAAGGTAAAGCTTCAGGTGGTCACCCGACTTCGAGGACAGGTATCATGGCCAAAGGCCAGAAAACGCGTAACCCGCGTGCCAACTCTTCTAAGTTGATCATCTCTCGTCGGAAATCTAAAAACAAGTCATAAGTAGTAATAACTCATCATGGCAAGATCAATAAAAAAAGGACCTTACGTATTTAACAAGCTGATGGCAAAAATCGAAAAAGCCAATTCAGCCAGCCGTAAATCTGTCATCAAGACATGGTCACGCGCATCTATGATCATACCGGACATGGTAGGCCATACGATTGCAGTACATAATGGAAAAACATTTATCCCTGTATTCGTTACTGAAAACATGGTAGGGCACAAGTTGGGCGAATTTGCCCCGACAAGAACCTTCCGTGGACACGCCGGAAACAGGAAGTAATAACATTCGAAGACGAATTAAAATATTCATACATGGAAGCTGTTGCTAAACTCAGAAACTGCCCGATGTCTGCCCGGAAGATGAGACTTGTCGCTGATCTGGTAAGAGGGAAGAAAGTAGAAGACGCGGTCAATATCCTGAAGTTCACAAACAAAGAAGCTGCAGGATGGCTCGAGAAGCTCGTATTGTCCGCAGTCACCAACTGGGAAAACAAAACCCAGGGAGCACAGGACGTGGATCAGCATGATCTGTTCATCAAGACATTGATGGTAGATGACGCCGGTCACCTCAAGCGCATCCGCCCTGCACCACAGGGTCGCGCACACAGGATCCGCAAACACAGCAATCACGTTACGGTGATTATTGAAAACAGGATACCATTCGACGGTGAAGTAACCGGTGACGAAGAAGAATAATGAATACAGACAGCATAATAATAGCATAATATAATTTAAGATTCTAATGGGTCAAAAAACAAATCCGATTGGCAATAGGCTTGGAATCATCCGCGGATGGGAGTCTAACTGGTATGGAGGTCATGACTACGCTGAAAAAGTAATACAGGATGAAAAAATCCGTATCTATCTCCAGGCGAGGATTGAAAAAGGCGGTATTGCGCACATGGTGATAGAGCGCACACTCAAGCGTGTGACTGTAACCATCCAGACATCCAGGCCCGGTATCATTATCGGGAAGGGCGGCCAGGAGGTAGATCGTATCCGTGAGGAGCTCAAAAAGCTTACCAAGATGGAGGTGCAGATCAACATCATGGAAATCCGTAAACCGGAGTTGGATGCTAATATCGTAGCTGAATCGATCGCTAAACAAATTGAAGCGAGGATCAACTATCGCCGTGCTATCAAAATGGCGATCCAGTCAACCATGCGATCAGGTGCTGAAGGAATCAAAGTCCGTATCAGTGGCCGTTTGAATGGCGCTGAAATGGCCAGGTCCGAAGAATACAAAGACGGCAGAACTCCACTACATACATTCCGTGCGGATATCGATTATTCTTTACGCGAAGCCCAAACGGTTTTCGGAAAGATTGGTATCAAATGCTGGATTTGTAAAGGTGAAGTATATGGAAAGCGTGAATTGACCCTGAATGCAGGCGCTGATCAGGCAACTAAGGCCCGCGGTGGAAGAAATGAACGTGGTGGATATGACAGAGCAGGTGGTTCAGATTTCCGTGATAAGGGTGCCGGACGTGAGAGAGGAGAGAGAACGGAAAGAGGCGGCAACAGAGGCGGCGGAGGTGGTAACCGTGGAGGCGGAGGCGCTGGTCGCCCAGGTGGTGGAAACCGTCCGGGTGGAGGTCCTAGTCGTCCAGGTGGAGCAGGTGGAGGTAGCCGTCCAGGTGGAGGCGCGCCAAGGAAAAAATAGAATTGAATAACATCAAAGAGAAGTTGGTAAAAAGCGTACCTTTGCCCAACTTTTCTGAAAAGTGACCAAAACTGGGTAATACTAAAGTATCATGTTACAGCCAAAACGTACGAAGTACAGAAAGCAACAAAAGGGCAGGAACCGGGGCATAGCCTGGAAGGGATGTGAAATTTCCTTCGGCAGTTATGCACTCAAGTCGCTTGACCTTGGGAGACTTACCAGCCGTCAGATCGAATCTGCACGTATCGCAATGACACGTCACATGAAGAGGGAAGGGGCGGTCTGGATCAGGATTTTCCCTGACAAACCTGTGACCAAAAAGCCACAGGAAGTTCGTATGGGTAAAGGAAAGGGTGCGCATGACCACTGGGTAGCATTAGTTCAGCCGGGACGTATCATGTTCGAGATTGACGGTGTATCTCCGGCAGTTGCCAGGGAAGCACTTGCATTGGCCGCCCAGAAATTACCGGTTAAAACTATTACTGTCGTAAGACACGATTTTATCGAATCATAAGCAGGAGTAACAATGGCAACAAAGAAGTTTATCGAATTAGGCGAGATGTCAGAAGGTGACCTGAAAGCTGAGTTGATGCAGATCAACGGACAGTATCAGAAATTACGTTTTGACCATACCATCAAAGGTCTGGACAATCCGTTGACCCTGCGCAATACAAAAAGGGATATCGCCCGGCTCCAGACAGAGATCCGGCGCAGGGAAGTAGCAGTTTTAACCCCTGAACAAACCGCCAAACGGTCCAGAATCAGATTACGTCGTAAAAATGCTTAACGAAGTCATGAATACTAACGAAACATCATTAAAGAAACAACGGGTAGGTCTTGTGACCAGCGATAAAAACGACAAAACCATCACCGTCGTTGTCGAGCGTAAACTGAGGCACCCGATATATAGCAAATTCGTAAAGCGCAGTACGAAGTTCAGGGCCCATGATGAAAACAATGCTTGTGGGATCGGTGATCTCGTTCGGATAGTTGAATCCCGCCCCTTAAGCGCACAAAAAAGATGGCGCTTAGTGGAGATCATCCAAAAGGCGAAGTAATCATTTAACAAGCTTACGAAAAAGAGACAGACAAAAAATGATACAGCAAGAATCAAGACTCAATGTGGCCGACAACAGCGGAGCTAAGCAAGTGCTTTGCATCCGGGTGTTAGGCGGTTCCGGCAGAAGGTATGCTTCTGTAGGTGACAAAATCGTCGTTACTGTAAAAGATGCGGCACCTGGAGGACTAAAAAAAGGTCTTGTCTCCAAAGCAGTCGTGGTGCGGACTAAAAAAGAGATTCGCCGTAAGGATGGTTCGTATATACGCTTCGATGATAATGCAGTCGTATTATTAAATGCAGCGGATGAACCAAGAGGAACGCGCATTTTCGGCCCTGTGGCCCGCGAACTCAGAGAACGTGATTATATGAGGATCGTATCCCTTGCACCGGAAGTAATTTGATTGACAAAGAATAGCCATAGCTAAAGCAATGAGTACAAAAAAAGCAACCAGCGACAAAAAAATGCCGAAACCATTTCTCAGGAAAGGGGACAAGGTCATTGTCATTTCTGGATCAGATAAAGGCAAAAAAGGAAATGTAGTGGAGGTCATCCTCGACAAGCAGAGGGTTATCGTGGAGGACGTTAATATCGTCAAGAAACACAGAAAACCAACGCAAAGCACGCCCGGTGGAATCTTTGAGATTCCAGCCCCGATCCATGTTTCCAATGTGATGTTGGTTGACCCTAAATCAGGTGAACCTACCAGGATAGGCCGCAAAGAGGTCGATGGTAAAAATGTTCGATTTTCTAAAAAATCTGGAGAAATCATTAAGTGATGAGCTATACACCGAGATTAAAGCAATTTTATGACGCAGTTGTCGCCCCTAAACTCCTTGAGCAGTTTGGGTACTCTTCAAAGATGCAAATTCCCCGGATTGTAAAAGTCTGCATAAACCAGGGAATCGGGCAGGCTACACAAGACAAAAAACTGGTAGACGTCTATCAGGCTGAGTTAACTACGATCACCGGCCAGAAGGCGGTACCAACGATAGCCAAGACCTCTATCTCCAACTTTAAGCTACGAGAAGGAATGCCTATCGGCGTGCGTGTTACACTTCGACGGGAGAATATGTATGAATTCCTTGATCGTTTGATCACGGTTACCCTACCACGGGTGCGTGACTTTCAGGGTATCAATGATAAAAGCTTCGACGGCAGAGGAAACTTTTCAATGGGAGTGACTGAACAAATCATTTTCCCTGAAATCGATCTCGATAAAATCACCAAGATCAACGGTATGGACATTACCATCGTCACCACAGCCAAAACAGATGCAGAAGCTTTTGCTTTGCTGAAGGAAATGGGTATGCCTTTTAAAAATCAGAAAAACTAATTTAACACCACTATGGCAAGAGAATCATTAATAGCAAGAGAGGCCAAAAGGGTCAGATTGGTAGCCAAATATGCTGTCATTCGCAAGACGTTAAAAGCAGAAGGCAAATGGGATGAACTGGACAAATTACCGCGTAATTCCTCTAAAAAGCGTCTTCACAACAGATGCAAACTCACCGGCCGTCCTAAAGGATATATGCGTAGGTTTGGCTTGTGTCGTGTAAAATTCAGGGACATGGCGCTCGAAGGTAAATTGCCCGGTGTAACCAAGGCAAGCTGGTAATCAGAAATAGCAGAACAGAATAACATATTTATATTTAGTATTCATGGCAATCACAGATCCAATAGCAGATTATCTCACCCGAATCCGGAATGCCCAGCAGGCAAGACATAGGGTGGTGAGTATACCAAACTCAAAGCTGAAACGTAAGATCACAGAGATCCTCTATGAGCAAGGGTATATTCTTAAATATACTTTCCAGGGAGAAGGTAAAGAAGCTGTCATCAGTATCGCGATCAAATACGATGCAGAGACCAAATTACCGGTGATCAGAGAGTTGGGCAGAATGAGTAAGCCCGGTTTGCGGATGTTTGTTTCCCACGGAGAACTTCCCCGTATCATCAACGGCCTTGGCGTAGCGATCATCTCTACTTCACATGGTCTGATGACAGATAAGGAAGCCCGCAAACAAAACCTGGGTGGGGAATGCCTTTGTTATATATACTAGTGAATTTACAATTAAGCATTAATCAATAAAATCTAAAGATCGTGTCTCGAGTAGGTAATTTACCGGTCAGTATGCCAAAAGGAGTGGATATCAATTTCACCAAAGGCAACGTGGTCACAGTCAAAGGACCCAAAGGATCATTGAGTGAACAAATTGATCCGGATATCACGATTTCAATGGTAGACGGAGAGATGACATTTGCTCGTCCTACGGATCAGAATCGACACAAAGCATTACATGGTCTTTCCAGGGCTTTGGTCAATAATATGATTGTTGGTGTTACCGATGGATTTACTAAAACACTTGAACTCGTTGGGGTAGGTTACAGGGTTACCAATACTGGAAACCTGCTTGAGATCATCATCGGATATTCTCACCCGATCTACTTTTTTGTACCGAACGAGATCAAGGTAGAAACCAAATCCGAAAAGGGTTCAAACCCAATGATAATTCTTTCTTCTACAGACAAGCAATTGCTTGGACAGGTAGCTGCAAAGATCAGAGCATACAGAAAGCCTGAACCATACAAAGGAAAGGGTATCAAGTACGCTGGTGAATTAATAAGAAGAAAAGCCGGTAAGACTTCCGGTAAAAAATAACAAGAGCTAAATCGCTCCAATTATGGCACTAACAAAAACCGCAAGACGTAAGCGCATCCATATGCGCATCCGTAAGAAAATGGAAGGCAACAGCGCACGCCCGCGTCTTTCAGTATATCGAAGCAACAAACAGATTTACTGCCAGTTGATCGATGACAGCAAAGGCATCACACTCGCTTCCGCTTCCTCTACCGATGAAGCCGTTTCCGGGACGAATAAGTCCGAAATGGCTAAAAAAGTAGGTGAATTGATCGGGTCACGAGCTCAGTCAATGAATATCGCAGAAGTGGTTTTCGATCGCGGTGGATATCTATTCCATGGCAGGGTAAAAGCACTGGCTGAAGGAGCAAGAGGCGCAGGACTCAAATTTTAATCCAAATTTCAATAGGATCAATCGTGAAAGAAACAACAGGCAGAGTAAAAGCATCTGAGACCGAACTCAAAGATAAAATGGTTGCGCTCAACAGGGTAGCTAAGGTGACAAAAGGTGGTAGAACATTCTCTTTTGCTGCTATCGTCGTGGTAGGGGATGGGCAGGGTACTGTAGGACAGGGCTTGGGAAAAGCACGTGATGTCAGTGAAGCCATAGCGAAGGCCATTGATGATGCCAAGAAGAACCTGGTTAAAGTTCCAATTCATAAAGGAACGATCCCGCATATGCAGTTAGGGAAATACGGTGCTGGTAAAGTAATGATCAAGCCGGCTTCTGATGGAACAGGAGTTATAGCCGGTGGCGCCATGCGCGCAGTGCTGGAAAGTGCAGGGATACACAATGTATTAGCAAAATCAATGGGTTCTTCTAACCCACATAACGTAGTGAAGGCTACGATCAATGCTTTGATGTTGCTGAGAAGTCCTCAGACAGTGGCTAAGCAGCGGAAGGTGAGTGTCGAAACAGTATTTGGCCAGCCGGTGAATGAAAATGTTGAAGTAAACGGGTAATACACAAAGACATGCCAAAAATAAAAATAACACAGATCAAGAGCCAGATCGACAGGCCACAAAGCCAGAAGGATACAATAGTCGCTCTCGGATTAGGAAAAATAAACAAGTCAAAAATCCATGAAGCGAATCCACAGGTTCAAGGGATGATCGACAAGGTGGCGCACATGCTCAAAGTAGAACATTTAGGTTAAGATTTAATCGAAGTATATAATAATATGGATCTCCATAATCTAACTCCTGCAGCCGGATCGGTAAAGGAAAACAAAAGAAAAGGCCGCGGACAGGGCTCCGGCAGAGGTGGTACGTCAACACGTGGCCACAAAGGAGCAAAGTCCAGATCTGGCTATAAATCAAAAAGGGCCCATGAAGGAGGGCAGATGCCTTTGCAGATGCGTCTTCCTAAACGAGGTTTCAAAAATCCTAACCGCGAGCCCTTTACCGCCCTCAACCTGGATCAGCTTCAGTCCATGACAGAAAAACATAATGTCACCGAATGGACACTCGAAGCCCTTCAGGAGTATAACTTTATCACACGCACCGACAAAGTGAAACTCCTTGCAAGAGGTGCTATCAATGCCAAAGTCAACTTGACTGCGCATGCAGCAAGTGAAGCCGCCCGTAAAGCTGTCGAAGCTGCAGGTGGAAGTATCACCATCGTGTAAGAATATCAGGCAAGCCGAATGAAGAACTTTATCACCACCATCAAGCATATCTGGAAGATTAAAGAACTACGTGACCGTATTCTTTTTACTCTATTGATGATTGCCGTTTACCGGCTTGGTTCACGGATCGTCCTTCCGGGCGTGGTGCCCTCTGTGTTGGAAAGCTTTAATTCCAACCGAAGCAGTAATGACCTCTTAGGACTCATCAACGTGTTTACAGGAGGAGCGTTCAACAATGCTGCTATTTTCGCTTTGGGGATTATGCCCTATATCACAGCGTCGATTATTATCCAGTTGCTTGGTTTTGCCGTACCATACTTTCAGCGTCTTCAGCAAAAAGAAGGCGAGTCTGGACGTAAAAAGATTACGCAGTTAACCAGGTTGCTGACAGTAGCTATTACCTTGGTGCAGGGTGGTGCCTATCTGACATACATAAAGAGTGTCGGTGCGATCAGCCCTAATATCCCGGTTAGTATTTTCTGGTTTTCAAGCATTATCATCCTATCTACAGGTACCATTTTTGCAATGTGGCTTGGTGAGCGTATCACCGACAAAGGGATCGGTAATGGTATCTCCATAATCATCATGGTGGGTATTATCGCCTCACTTCCGCAGGCATTAATATTTGAGTTTACAGCTCAGGTAAACAGAGGTGGGCTATTGACCTTCGTGTTTGAATTAGCTGCCTTCTTTGGTGTGACGATGCTTTGTATTTTAATTGTTCAGGGTGTTCGTCGTATTCCTATTCAGTTTGCTAAAAGAATGGTCGGCCGTGGAAATGCTAATATACCGCAGTCCGGTGCCCGAGATTATATTCCTTTGAAAGTAAACGCGGCAGGGGTTATGCCTATCATTTTTGCACAGGCTATTCTGTTTTTGCCGATGACCGTCGCTCAGTATTTTATGCAGGGAGATGGTGGGACAGGTCAGAGTAGTGGGTTTCTTCGCGCACTCAATGATCCATTTTCATTGACGACGGCTGCATTCTCATTTACACTGGTTGTTGTTTTTACCTATGTGTATACAGCACTCATTGTCAACCCACAACAATACGCTGAATATCTGAAGCGCCAAAATGCATTTATCCCCGGTATCAAACCAGGGAATGATACAGCAGAATTTATAGATAACGTGACTACACGTGTCACACTGCCAGGAGCATTATTCTTAGGATTGATTACGATACTTCCGGTATTTGCTTTCAAAGCTGGGGTGAATCAGGGTTTCGCGATATTTTTTGGAGGCACGTCATTACTGATTCTTGTTGGGGTGGTGTTAGATACCCTTCAGCAGGTTGAAAGCTACCTGCTCATGCGTAAGTATGACGGACTTGTAAAGTCCGGAAAACTGAAAGGTCGCAGCGGAAGCGGCATGCAGATCGGAGCCAATATGTAATTCATGATGGCTCGCATGCACCTTTTCAATTACTTCTCATTAACGTACTGATCCGACCTTTATGACTATAGGATCACGCTTTCAATTTAAGTCTCCCGAAGAAATAGAAATCATTCGGAAGAATTGTCTTCTGGTCACCTCAACACTTGCCGAAGTAGCATCGCACATCAAGCCAGGTATTACTGGAGCCAGACTCGATGAAATCGCGGAAACTTTTATACGGGATCACGGAGCTGAACCTGCGTTCAAAGGTTATCCGGGAAGCATTTTTGATTTTCCTGCTTCCCTTTGTATTTCGTTCAATGAGGTAGTAGTGCATGGCATTCCGGATAAAACCGAAATCAAAGAAGGAGATATTGTATCGGTTGATTGTGGTGTCAAAATGAATGGTTACTTCGGAGATGCAGCTTTTACGTTTGCCATAGGAGAAATCCAGCCTGAGGTGATGAACCTTTTAGTCACGACCAGGGAATGCCTTGATCTGGC
This sequence comes from Chitinophagales bacterium, assembly GCA_038203965.1. GTDB lineage: Bacteria > Bacteroidota > Bacteroidia > Chitinophagales > Saprospiraceae > Opimibacter. The sequence continues at coordinate 40,805 of JBBRDL010000015.1, forward strand.
TATCAGCCAGGCCGTAGCCGGCAATCGTATCGGGGACATTGGATTTGCTGTTCAATATCACGCGGAAGCTACGCACGGTTATGGCGTCATCAGAGAGATGGTAGGTCATGGAATCGGAAAGAAATTACACGAACCCCCTGAAGTCCCTAATTATGGAAAGAGAGGAAAGGGGACGATGCTGCAGGAAGGATTGACCATTGCTATCGAGCCAATGATCAACATGGGTACACGTGAGGTTGTCCTGAAAAAGGACGGATGGACGTTACACACAAGAGATTTAAAGCCTTCGGCACATTATGAACATACAATTGCTATCCAAAAGTCAGCGGCAGATGTGCTTTCTGACCACAAGGTGATCGATCTGGCTATAAAAAATAATGTCAATTTGTCCGAAGTATCGATAAAAAGATAGATATTTGCACTCCAAAATCAAAAAATGGCAAAACAACAGGTCATCAAACAAGATGGAATTATTGAAGAGGCCCTGTCAAATGCCATGTTCAGAGTACGCTTGGAAAACGATCACATGCTGATCGCCACCATCTCTGGAAAAATGCGGATGAATTATATTAGGATACTACCAGGGGACAAGGTTTCAGTGGAAATGTCACCTTATGATTTATCGAGGGGCAGGATTACATACAGATATAAATAATTGACCTACAGGTCATTAAATATAGTAGAACATGAAAGTAAGAGCATCTATCAAAAAAAGGTCTGCAGATTGTAAGATTGTGCGACGTAAGGGGAGACTCTATATTATCAATAAAAAGAATCCAAAATTCAAACAGCGTCAAGGCTGATTAAAACCAATTCAATTATGGCCAGGATAGCAGGTATAGATCTTCCAAGGAATAAAAGGGGCATTATCAGCCTTCAGTATATCTATGGTATCGGTCAGAGCCGAGCCAAAAACATTCTTGAACAGGCTGCCATTAGTGAGCAGGTGAAAGTTCAGGACTGGACGGATGATAATGTGATGAACATATCCCGGATCGTTCAGGAACAATTTAAAGTTGAAGGGGAATTGAGATCAGAAGTACAACTTCAGATCAAACGCCTTATGGACATTGCCTGTTACCGCGGATTGCGTCACCGTAAAGGACTTCCGGTACGGGGTCAAAGGACCAAAACCAATGCCCGTACCCGTAAAGGCAAGCGTAAGACTGTCGCTAACAAGAAGAAAGTAACGAAATAATCAGATTCTGATTTCATATCTCTATAGAGTATTATGGCTAAGACAATAAAGAAAGTAGCTAAAAAGCGTAAAGTAAAAGTAGAATCGGATGGTAAAGTGTTCATCCAGGCTACGTTTAACAACATTATCGTGACGTTGACTAACCGTGCAGGTCATGTTATCTCCTGGGCATCAGCCGGAAAAGCAGGATTTAAAGGTTCCAAGAAAAATACGCCATACGCTGCTCAGGTTGCCGCTTCAAGCGCTGCACAGGAGGCTTATGATGCCGGTATGCGTTCAGCAGAGGTTTTTGTAAAGGGACCAGGATCAGGCCGTGAAGCTGCCATCAGAGCAATCGATGGCGTAGGGGTGCGTGTTTCTAAAATTCAGGATCTGACGCCGGTGCCACACAACGGATGCCGACCTCCTAAAAGAAGAAGAGTCTGATTTGCCACATTGATGGCTGAAATAGTTTTAATTCTATCTATTCGAAATAATTATGGCAAGATATACCGGACCAACCACCAAAAAAGCCAGGGCCTTAGGGGAAATGATCTTTGGTTACGACAAGAGTTTCGAGCGTAAAAAATACCGCCCGGGCCAGCACGGTAACTCCAAACGTCGTCGTCAAAAATCAGAGTACGCACTTCAGTTGCTTGAAAAACAAAAAGCCAAATACACCTACGGCGTATTGGAGCGCCAGTTCCGTAACATTTTTGAAAAAGCCAGTTCAAAAAGTGGTGTTACAGGTACTGTTCTTCTCCAGTTATTGGAATCTCGTTTGGACAATACTGTTTACCGACTTGGAGTGGCCCGCACGCGCAGATCAGCACGTCAGTTGGTTTCGCACAAACATATCCTGGTCAACGGAGACCTGACGAACGTACCGTCTTACCAACTTAAGCCAGGTGATGTAGTCACCGTAAGAACCAAATCACAACACCTTGAGTTGATTTCAGACAACGTAGCTGCTAAACCAGACGTAAGAAAATCCCCTTGGTTAGAGTGGAACCCGGATCGTATGGAAGGCAAATTCCTGAGCTATCCTGAGCGTGACGATATACCAGAGAAAATTAACGAACAGCTGATCGTCGAGTTATATTCCAAGTAAAAACAATTGTGCAATGGTTATATGCTGCTCGCAGCTTATAACCATTGTTCGCGATTATATTATTTCATTCAGAAATCACCTTTATGAGCATCTTGAATTTTCAAAAGCCGGATAAAATATTACTCCAGAAAGCTACTGATTTTCACGGACAGTTCGAGTTCAAGCCTCTTGAACCAGGATTTGGCCAGACCATTGGAAATTCACTGCGCAGGATTCTTCTTTCTTCACTGGAAGGGTATGCTGTTTCTGCCATCCGTATTGCCGGTGTGGATCATGAATTTTCATCGATCCCCGGAGTCGTTGAAGATGTAGTCGACATCATACTCAATATCAAACAGATCCGCCTCAAAAGCGCTATCAAGGGAGATAAAACAACCGAACACCAGATTTATATCACCATCAGTGGCCAGGATGAATTCCGCGCTAAAGACATTGAGTCAAGAACCAATGTGTTTAAAGTAATGAATCCTGAATTGCTCATTTGCAAAATGGAGCCTTCCGTCAATCTCGAATTGGAGATGACCATCACCAAAGGAAGAGGCTACGTTCCTGCGGAAGAAAACATGCCGGAGAATGCACCCATTGGTGTTATTCCGGTTGATGCCATCTATACGCCGTTAAAAAAGGTTTCTTATCACGTGTCTAACACACGTGTAGGCCAAAGAACGGATTATGAGAAGCTGAGCATTGAATTGGAGACAGACGGAACGATTCATCCTGAAGAAGCTATCAAGGAAGCCAGCCGCATCATGATTCAACACCTGATGTTGATCACCGATGAGCACATTACCTTTGATGATAAGGTGGGTAAAGAAGATGGAATCGTCAATGAACACATCCTTAGCATGCGCAAGCTGTTAAAGACATCACTTGAAGATCTTGATCTTTCTGTTCGCGCCTACAATTGCCTTAAAGCAGCCAAGATCAATTCACTCGCTGAGCTGGTGAAATTTGATACGCATGAGCTGCTGAAGTTTAGAAACTTCGGTAAGAAGTCATTAGTAGAAATAGAAGAACTTTTACAGATCAAAGGTCTCACATTCGGGATGGATCTGTCCAAATATAAACTGGACGAAGAATAATTCATTCAGCTTAAAATTGCAGTTACCTCCAGGCTGTTGCCGGGTGCTGCGGAGTCATTAAATCGTTAACC
>JBBRDL010000016.1:0-43476 GCA_038203965.1 Chitinophagales bacterium
TAGATGCTAATGAGTATTCAGCGACTAAGAAGATGATCATCATCGAATAATCGTTGAACATAGAAAACGGTTTATAGCAATATAGGCCGCTACATGAGATGGCCTCTCTCCAGTTCGCTGGAGGGAGGCTTTCTCTTTTAAGACCACTGGGATTATCATTCCAGTTTTACATTCTTGAGGGACTCTAAAATGTATGAATGGAGTTTGTGAATTGGTCTAACATTGAATCTGTTATAGCCTGGGTTACATTTCCCATGTTATCTGTAATCCTTTTGCGTAAAATAGTCCGATGACTGGATTGTTGAAAGGGAGATGCCTATGGGGCGGCAGGCTCAGATATGTAGAACAACCTAAAGAGGAATTCCGATCCAGCAGCTCTTAAACTTATAAAGATCCATCTACATTGACCTGTGTAGCTCAAAATGGCCGTCAGGACAACTTCTCTGGGAAGATTAGGCTAGTTAAAAGCTCTAATTTTGATGGTTTACACCGATGATAAAATTAAGTCTCTGAAATTTGCGTAAAAATACGTTGATTTTATAAGCACAAAAGGCCCAATATTTATTGAATAGTAGACGTTTAAATATTATAAGTATATATATATGTTAAAAGAATATTCAAAAATAATTTGATTTTAGAGAAACATCAATAACATATTATATATATTTGTAATGCGTATTAGGTTAATTTAGTTGATAAATCAATTTACATAAAAATGTAATATGTAATTAAGTCCCATCCCAAAACTTGCTCCCAAAGCAGTAACAACGATTGATTAATCCAAATTGTCATTTATGAAAAAGCTGGTAACCACTGGTTTAAGGGGAGGTTTATGCTCCTTTTGTACCGTCATGGTCTTGGCCCTCCTTGTATCGTATAGTGCTCTTGAAGCCCAGCCGGGTTGTGTAATGGCCTGTCCACCTATGGAGCCTCCTGTAGAAATAAGTCTTTCTTCTGCCTGTCAGGATGTGCTTACCTATCAACTGATTGGAGTCACCCTGGATGGATGTCAGGGAGAGGAGGTCATTGTAGATATCCTTGAAAATGGCATATCTATCGGTGATACACTGACAGTTGACATGATTGGCCAAACGTACATGGTTATCGTGTCTATTCCTGCCTTCGGACAGTCATGTATGGCTATGATTATAGTGGTTGATAAACAGGCACCTTTGGTCAACTGCCCAGAAGATGTCACATTGGAATGCACTACAGATTTATCGGACTATAACCCTCTGGTTTCTACTGATATTACGGATTGCTCACCAACCACAACCTATAAAGATGATGTACTTCAATCGAGTGGAAACTGCCTGGGAGAAATTGTCTCCCAATATCTCAGGACGTATATCATAGTGGATCAGTATAATAATGCGGCTACCTGCGAACAGCTCATTTCATTACAAAAGGCCAATTTGGTTGACGTAGTTTTTCCTGTTTCTCTGGTAGGTCCAACTGCGTTGGTTTGTTTTCCGCTACCGGATACGCTTCCCGAAAATACAGGCTTTCCCACAGTAAATAACAATGACATTTTAAATGGCTCAGTATGTAATCTGAGCGCTGTTTATACAGATGAAAGAGTCCAGATTTGTTCAGGCTCTTACAAACTATTTCGAACCTGGGTAGTGACAGATTGGTGCAACGGAAATCAGACCAGTTCGGCTGTCCAGATCATTGAGATTTTGGACAAAACGTCTCCTGTAGTGGATGCCCCGGCTAATATTACTGTTTCAACAGGTGCTTCATCGTGTAACGCGGATGTCATTCTTTCTCCGGCAACTATTTCAGAGGACTGTTCATCTGCCTTCACGGTTCGTATGGAAGGTCCTTTTGGGACAATTCATTCTAACGGAGGATTGATTGAAGATTTGCCAATTGGTATACATACCATCATCTTCAAAGCAACAAATGATTGCGGATTAGTTGGAGAGGATACGATGTATATCGCCGTTCAGGATCTTCAGCCTCCAGTACCAGTGTGCCACCTGGCTTTGGCTGTTCCAGTCAATCATCTTGGGTTTGCCACCATACCTGCTTCCGTATTCAATGCAGGTAGCGCTGATAATTGTGGGGATGTATATCTCAAGGTAAAACGGATGGATCTACCCGATGACGAAAACTGTTTCAATCCGGGTAATGAAAATAATTTGTTTGATGATTTCATTCAGTTCTGCTGTGAGGATATAGCCAATAATAATATCATGGTCATTCTCCGAGTGTATGATTTTCCACCAGGTTTAGGCCCGGTCTTGGATACACACCTGCAGGGACACTTCAATGAATGTATGGTGCAGGTTGAAGTGCAGGACAAATTTGCTCCTGAACTCATTTGTCCGGACGATTTGACAGTGAGTTGTGAATTTCCATATACCATTGAGAATCTCGATGTTTTTGGATCGATCGCTTTGATGGAAGAAGACCGGGAGATGATCTGCATTGATGATCCCGGAATTCCGGGTAATCCAGGCCTCCAATGCATTGGATTAGATGGATTAGCGACTGACAATTGCAGCGTGGAAGTTGTTGAGACTGCGCCGTCTGTGAATATAAATGAATGTGGTGTCGGAACGATCACTAGAACGTTTGTTGCCACAGACGATGGTGGTTTGGTGACTTCATGTCAGCAGGTTATAAACGTGATAAATTTTGAATTGTTTGAATTGAGCAATATCACATGGCCTTTGGACTATACCACATTTGATGTTTGTGAAATTGATTTACTGGATCCTGCGGATCTGAATCCACCATATAAGGAACCAATATTGGATGACGGACCATGTGATCTTGTAGCTAGCACATATGAAGATGCTGTATTTGATTTTTCAAATGGCGATCAGGCGTGTTTTAAAATATTGCGCACCTGGACCGTCATGGATTGGTGTCAGGTCAACACACCAACTGAAGGTATCTGGTCCCATATACAAGTGATTAAAGTGATGAATTCAGTTCCACCTGAGATAGAGGCTATTGATGATCTTAATGAATGTTCATTCGATCTGGAGTGCGAAGGATTGACGATTGATTTTGAAGCGAATGCTACTGATGATTGCTCAGGCCCTGCATCATTGACTTGGAAATATTATATTGATGAAAATGATGATGACATATTTGAGTTCAGTTCAGCGGAAAGTATTGGGCAGTCATTACAATTTTCACGGTATATACCCATCGGAACACACCGTATCTTATATACAGTAGAGGATAAATGCGGTAATCTGACCACGGAGGAGCAATTCGTTACAATCAGGAGTTGTAAACCTCCTTCTGCAAAATGTATACATGGCTTAAGTACAAATCTTATGCCTATGGACACAGATGGAGATGGCACTGCAGATTGGGGAATGGTGACCCTTCAGGCAGAAATGTTTGATGCAGGTAGCGATCATCCTTGTGGAAATCCATTCTCTCTGTCGTTCAGTGCAGATCCACAAGATGATTCAAAGGTTTTCGATTGTGGAGATCTGGGTGTCAATGAAATTGAACTATGGGCTATTGATCATAACGGGCTCACTGATTTTTGCATTACGACTATTGAAATTCAGGATAACAATGAGATTTGTCCTGAACAAGAGGGAGGAACCGGAATTATCTCAGGAAATATTTCTGTACCTCAAGCCGGAACGCTTTCCGGTGCAATGATTTATCTGGACGGTAGTAATCTTTCAGGGATTCCATCCGGTAGCAATGGACATTTTGTATTTCCTGCGATGGTATTGGGTGGCGAGTATGTAGTACGGCCGGTAAAAGAAGGTGATGCCCGAAATGGGGTAACAACACTTGACCTTGTAAAAATCCAAAAGCATTTGCTAGGCCTTGAGGTTTTTTCAACACCTTTTCAATACATCGCTGCTGACGCAAACAACAGTGCAAGTATTACGGCTATTGATATTTTACAGTTTCGCAAATTGATTCTAGGCTATTACAACGAGTTGCCCTCTAATAAGTCATGGCGATTTATTGATAAGGCACATGTCTTCCCGGATCCCTTAAATCCATGGATTTCAGCTTGGCCTGAGACGTACTCCATCATTCCGTTTGATGGCAGTATGAATGATGTAGATTTTAATGCAGTTAAAATTGGCGACTTGAATCGTTCTGCAAATCTGCAGGCAGGAAGTGGAATGATATTGCCTAGAGGAAATCAGCAATGCGAAATTGAATACGTCATTCGTCCTCAATCTGAAGAGAATTTGTACAGGATTGATCTCTATATGAAGGATGCGGTTTTGTTTAATGCCGTACAGTTCTCCTTTACATGGGATCAATCAGGCTATAAGCTTCTGGACTGGAGTCCCGGGCAATTATTGTCACCTGAGGATTTTAGAATGCCTGAGAAAGCAGGGGAGAATGCATCCGTGTCGGCATTCTCCATCAATGGGTGGGTAGACGACAAAATGCCAATGCTCACACTATGGGTACAGCAAGTTTCATCTGATAGATATCCATTCCAGTTGTTTCTGAATCCAACACCAACGGCGCCAATCGCTTTTACACCGGGAAACGAAGTAGGCATACCTGTTCAACTGATCGCAAATAGGATAGCGGAATCTTCGATTCAAAATCGTCCAAATCCCTTTACAGATATGACAACCATTCATATGGTCAGCCAGCGTGAAGAATTGGCCACACTCAGGATTTTTGATCTGAATGGCCAGATTGTACTGTCAAGAAGGGTAAAGCTTGAGAACGGAGAGAATGAATTTGTCGTCCGTAAGGCCGAATTGAAAAGTGCCGGTCTTTATATGTATGAGATAGAATCAGATTTTCAATATAGTACTAACAGAATGATAATAGTCGATTGATCGGGTGGGGAATGAGAACCCCACCTGATTTTTTTGATTTTTTCATAACGAAAGAAACGAAGAAGGGTCTTGACCCTGCCACATATAACTAATTTATTTTTTTTATTATTAACATTTTCAATTAAAATAGTGATGGAGACACTACGCATGTCAGTTTTAAACCGCTCGAATCGAATCCTCATCAGGATGACTATCACCTGTATGATGTTATCAGGCGTGACACTCGAAGCTTTGGCTTCGCCGGATGAATGGTTGTTCCAGATGAGAAATGGTGCACTTTCCTCCTGGAATTTCTATGGTGAATCATTAGAAGGAGAGTCGGGGCCTGAAGGCTTGTCTGGGCCTGCTGTGGCGTTAAGTTGTTTGCCTCAGGTGAACATCTCGCTTGGTCAGCAAGGCTATGCAGTCATTACAGCTTTGACATTGGTCAATGCACCTGAATATCCTGCCAATCAGTATATAGTGGATATCATGGGTCCTTTAACCAATACCGTGTATTGTGCCCAACTAGGTCAGCAACTGATGGTTTTGGTGACGGAAATACCAACAAACAATAGTTGTATGTCGTCCATCTTTATAGAAGATAAGCTCAAGCCTGTTTTGGTGTGTACAAGCGACACCTTGCCATGCAATGTTGATATTGAATCTATTGACTTTGAAAACTATCTAGAATCGGTAACTGATAATTGTGATAGTAATCCTTCTATTTGGTATTCTTATGTCGTTCAAAACCTGCCATGCAATCCGCATCATTTTACCCAGCAGATCCTTGTGACCTGGACAGCCACAGATGATTCAGGTAACAGTGCCACATGTCAGGATATAATTTACCTCCGTAAACCTGCTTTAGGTCAAATCGTGTTTCCTCCTAATATTTCGCTGAATTGCGTTAATGCTAATATCAATCCATCTAATACTGGCGTTCCAACCTTCAATGGTGAACCGTTGGCTGCCGCTTGCCAATATTCTGTTAACTATACAGATCAGGTCATTCCAATGTGTCCGGGGGCTCAAAAAATATTAAGGACCTGGAAAATAGTCGATTGGTGTACAAGTGGTCAGATAACACGCGTTCAGGAAATATTAATTGTAGACAATGTGCCTCCGGTGATCATCTGTCCTGTCAATATTACCATCAGTGCTGGTATAGCGGTTTGTTCAGCAAACTATACTTTACCTACTCCGGTTGTATCGGATGCATGTGCTCCGACTAATCTCATTGATATAGATATTTTTGTCAATGGGGTTCCAGGGATTTTTTCACCTGGTCAGATCGTAACACTGGGTGTGGGAACTACCTTGATACGAATAAGGGCCACTGATCCATGTGGTAATTCCAGCCAATGTATGTATAATGTGACCGTAAGAGACAACACTCCTCCTATACTTGTTTGCCCACCTAATATCACGGTTGATTGTACTTCCAGTACAGACCCTGCATTCACAGGAAGTGCGACAGCAACAGATAATTGTGATCCATCTCCTGATGTTACATATACCGATGTGACAGCAGAAACACAGGGTTGTGCTTTCGGATACAAGATTACAAGAACCTGGAGAGCGATTGACAACAGTGGCAACTCAATTACCTGTATGCAAATGATCCTGTTTACTGATAATACCCCTCCAACCATTTCCTGTCCTGGTAATGTAACTATTGAATGTACTGCCAGCACTGCGCCCTCTAATACCGGAAGCGCAACGGCTTCAGACCTTTGTGATAATTCACCGACTATTACGTTTACAGATATCACTGCAGGAGGGGCTTGTCCACAACAATATACAATTAGCAGAACCTGGAGAGCAACTGATGATTGCGGTAATACAAGTACCTGTATTCAAGTGATTATGGTAGATGATAATACACCTCCAGCGATTACTTGTCCTCCGGACATAACAATAATGTGCGATGAATCAACTGAACCGGCTATTACAGGATTGCCGACGGCAACAGATAATTGTGATCCTACCTCAACATTTACGTTTTCAGATCAAATTGTTCCAGGGGCACTTCAGACTTTTATTATTAATAGAACATGGATAGCGACAGATGATTGTAGTAATTCAAGCACATGCATTCAGCTGATTCTCGTTCGTGATGAAACGCCACCTGTAATTACCTGTCCTGACAATATAACGGTCCAATGCACAGATAGTACTTTGCCGGAGAGTACCGGATCAGCCACAGCTACGGACAATTGTGATCCAGAACCGGTTATAACATTTAATGACATCACAGCAGGTGGGCCATGTCCACAGGAATTGACAATAACCAGAACCTGGACAGCGACTGATGCTTGCGGTAATACCAGTACTTGTATTCAGACGATCGAAGTGGATGACAGTATCGCTCCTGCTATTACGTGTCCATCGGATGTGACTATTGAATGTACAGCAAGTACGATGCCTGTGAATACAGGTACTGCATCGGCTACCGATACCTGTGATAGCACACCTGAAATAGCATACAGTGATGCGACAGCTGGTGGTTTGTGTCCTCAGGAAATGACTATAACGAGAACCTGGACGGCAACAGATGATTGCGGAAATGTTAGCACATGTATGCAGATTATTGTTGTGGATGATAGTGTGGCACCAGTGATTTCATGTCCATTGAATGTGACGATTGAATGTTCAGAAAGCACCTTACCAATGAATACAGGTAGTGCGGCGGCAACTGACAATTGTGATAGTTCTCCTGCTCTCGACTTCAGTGATGATATAGCAGGAGGGACATGTCCACAAGAATTGACCATTACGAGAACCTGGGTAGCAACTGATGATTGTGGTAATTCTTCTACTTGTGTTCAAACGATCGTGGTAAATGATAACCTGCCTCCAGTAATATCATGTCCCGTGAATATAACGATTGAATGCACAGAAAGTACATTGCCTGTTAATACAGGAACTGCATCTGCAACTGATAATTGTGATGATTTGCCTGCGATCGGTTTTTCAGATATTACAGTAGGAGGCTCTTGTCCACAAGAGCTGACCATTACCAGAACATGGACTGCATCCGATGAATGTGGCAATAGCAGTACATGCGTGCAAACTATTGTTGTAGAGGATAGTGTGGCCCCTGCTATGACTTGTCCTTCTAACATTACAATAGAGTGCAACTCAAGTACAGATCCTGACGATACAGGAAGTGCCACAGCAACAGATGCATGTGATCTTACACCGACCATCATATTTACAGATGAAATTGTTGGAGGAAGCTGTCCACAGGAATCTGTCATCACCAGGACCTGGCGTGCAACAGATGATTGTGACAATTCTAGTACCTGTATTCAAATCATTGTCATTGATGATAGTTTAGCACCAGTCATCACTTGTCCTGACAATGTAACCATTGAATGTATAGACAGTACTTTTCCACAGAACACGGGATTGCCCGGCGCAACAGACAATTGTGATACAAATCCTTCGCTGGATTTTTCAGATATAACGACAGAAGGAGATTGCTCTGCGGAATATACTATTATAAGGACATGGGTGGCCATTGATGATTGTGGTAATTCATCCACATGCAATCAGACAATAGCCATTGAAGATAATATTGCTCCGATCATTGCTTGTCCTGCGGATGTTACTATTGAATGTACAGAAAGTACATTGCCAATCAATACGGGTTCAGCAACTGCTTCAGACATTTGTGATTCAACTCCAGCGATTACATTCAGCGATATTACAGCAGCCGGTATATGCCCACAGGAAATAACGATCACAAGAACCTGGATAGCTGAAGATAATTGTGGCAATACAAGCTCATGTATTCAAACTATAGTAACTGAAGATAATACACCACCAGTCATTACATGTCCAGCCAATTTGACGCTGGATTGCTCTGGAAGTACATTGCCTGAAGATACAGGATCGGCATCAGCAACAGATAACTGTTCAACATTTCCGGAGGTTACCTTTAGTGATGTTACCGTTGGTGGCGTTTGCCCACTTTTGTTAACGATTACCAGAACCTGGACAGCATCAGATGGCTGTGGTAACAGTAGTACCTGTGTTCAGATCATTGTATTAACAGATGCAACTGCACCAGATATACTTTGTCCTGCCAATGTTACGATTGAATGTAATGAAAGTACATTGCCTGACAATACAGGAAGTGCAACAGCAACAGATTTTTGTGATAACGATCCTGCGTTGACTTTTTCAGATGTTACTGTTGGTGGAGGTTGTCCTGAAGAATCTACAATTACCAGAACCTGGGTAGCGACTGATGATTGCGGGAATACTAGTTCATGTATTCAAACAATTAGTGTTCAAGACAGTCAGGCTCCTGTGCTAAGTTGTCCTGTTAATGTGACCATTGAATGTAATGAAAGTACCTTGCCTGAGAATACTGGTACGGCTACCTCTACGGACAATTGTGATGAAACGCCAACTTTGAGTTTCTCGGATGTAACTGCCGGAGCTGGTTGTCCGGATGGATATACGATCACCAGGACATGGACGGCAATAGATAATTGTGGCAATGCCGGAACCTGTGAACAAATAATAGTCGTGGACGATGGCACTGCACCTTTGGTAAGCTGTCCTGCGAATGTCACCATAGAATGTACAGCTAGTACAGCACCGGCTAATACAGGCACGGCAACGGCTAGTGATAACTGTGATGACAGCCCGATTGTGGCTTTTAATGATGTGACTGTCGGTGGAGCATGCCCACAGGAATATACAATTACAAGAACATGGTCAGCTACTGATCAATGTGGAAATACCGGAACATGCAATCAAACTATCGTAGTCGAAGACTCCACACCGCCTGTATGTATCGCGGTTAATATTACTGTTTCCATTAATGGTAATGGTATGGTGTCCATTTCAGGAGCCGATATCGATGGTGGATCAACGGACAATTGTGGGCCTGTGACATTAGAAGTAGTTCCTAATACATTTGATTGCACGAATCTTGGAGAAAATCCGGTTGTGTTGACGGTGACGGATTGCCCTGGCAATTCATCTACTTGCACCGCGATAGTAACTGTACTAGATGATGGTGGCTTGGAAGCGATCTGTCAGAATGTAACCATTTTCGTTGATGCTAATGGCAATGCCTCAGTAGATCCGGAAGATATTAATAATGGTTCCGGTGGCGGATGTCAGCCAGGGATCCTCGAATTTGATTTATCACAGACGGATTTTAATTGCGACAATCTGGGCCCGAATATTGTCATTCTTACGGTTACCGACGAGAATGGTAATACAGCTACATGCACTGCTATTGTAACAGTAGATGATTTAATACCACCTGTGATAACTTGTCCTGCCAATCTCACGGTAGATTGTCATACGGTACTTGATCCTGAAAATACGGGTCAGTTTGGTAATGCAACTGCAACGGATAACTGTCCGGGAACGTTTATTGTGGAAACACACGTGATAAATCTAAATGATTGCAACGTAGGTACTATCGTGAGGACCTTTACTGCAACAGATGCATCCGGTAACACAGCAACTTGTGTGCAGACAATTACAGTCGCGAATCCTAACCCGCTGGGAGAGAATGATATTGATTGGCCAAATTCACCTGTCAATGTCAATATCTGTAACTCTACTGATCCTGATGATATTCCCAATGGAGAACCTGTCATTGATCCAATTGCACTTCTATGTGCTGATCCTGTGATAACCTTTGTAGATCAGGTTCAAACGATCATTGACAACAATCCGAACACCCCATGTAAGATAATTACACGCACCTGGACAGTTGTGGATAATTGTCAACCAAATGGAACATTTGTTTTCGTTCAGACGATAAATGTGACAGATGCTGTGCCACCATTGTTTACCAATATCAATGATATGACAAAGATGGCCAATTCAAATTGTGTTGCTCCATTTACTATTATAGCATCAGCAACTGATTGTGCCGGTGTATCCATCACCAACAACTCTCCTTATGGTGCAAACACAGGGGCGAATGCGAGTGGAAATTATCCAATTGGGGTGACCGTAGTCTTGTTTACAGCAACAGATGGTTGTGGTAATATATCCACCATGGATGTAGTGATTACAGTAATAGACCCTGATCCGACAACTATGAATTGCGAAAAAACAATAATTTTCCTGCCTCCAGAAACCGAGATTACACTTAAGCCAGACACCTTTGTAACATTTGTTCAGGGAAATTGTACAACACCTAATGATGTTATCGTGAGTTATTCAGGTACAAATCCATTCGACACCTTAAGAACCTACGATTGTGGTGATGTAGGGGTATCTACATTTAGCCTTTGGTTATGGAATGCAGCAGGAACTATGATCTTGGACACCTGTAACACAGCTGACCTTGACCTTCGTGATCCGGATGATTTCTGCCAGGATGGATTGGTTTTATTCGGAAATGTAGAAAACGAAAATGGGTTGGATGTAAGTGGGGTGGAGGTCAGTATTACCAATGAAAGCATGATACCTGATACCACCAACCTTCAAGGGCAATATCTTCTTGGCGGTCTTACAGAAGGAACTGGGTACAATGTAGCTCCATTTGATGATCAGTATCATCGGGAGGGAGTCTCCACACTTGACCTTGTTTTGATTCAGAAACATTTGTTAGGAAAGGCAAAACTGAATTCTCCTTACAAGATGATAGCAGCTGATGCCAACAAGAGTGGACACCTTACTGCCATTGATCTATTAGAAATACGGAAGCTTATTCTTGGTATTAACAATAGGTTCCCTAACAATACCTCTTGGAGGTTTGTGGATCGTGAATTCAGTTTTGTGGACCCATTCAATCCTTTTACACCTGCATTTCCAGAATCAATATGGGTTGATAGCGTCACTGGTGGAGCCGATACAGCAAACTTTGTAGCGATCAAGATTGGGGATGTCAATGGATCGTACTTCCTCGGAAGGGCATCCGGTGAGGAGATTAAACCTCGCGCGGATCTCTCTTATGGACTCAATATTATGCGATTGGTTGATCAGAAAGATAACCAAATGAAATTGGTGGTGATGGCGATGCCTGATCAGGGAAGCCTAGATGGAATGCAATTCAGCTTTTTTGCTGGAGGACTATCCAACGAGCAGGTGATGCGTATCACATCAGATATTTTGACTGAAGATCAGTGGTATTACAATCCTGAAACACATCATATCTATGTGAGTTGGTCATCAGGTATTGAGGTTGATCTTACAGGAAAGATTATGCTATCTGTTCCGGATATAGGTGAGCCTATGGAAATGGTGACTATGAAAAGTTCATTGATTGAGGCTGAGGCTTATAGGGTGGATGAGCAGGAAGTGTCCATACTGCAGATATATTTGTCAGGGTCAGCCATTGAGGTTGCCACTGTCAATGAGTATCAATTATTCCAGAATATCCCTAATCCGTTCAGTGAAACCACGAGTATTCGCTTTTCTCTTCCAAAAGATGAATTGGTTACACTTGTGATTCATGACATGGCTGGCAGAAAGGTCTACAGTAAAGAAGCCAGAGGTTTGGCAGGAATCAATGAAATGGCCATCAGAAAGCAGGACCTGGGATCATCGGGTATATATTACTACACACTTTATACGCTCAATGCGAGTTTTACGCATAAAATGAGCTTCACAAAGAACTAGTTTTTTTGAGACGCTGGGTCTTTCAATCGACCTGATGACGTTACTTTTTGGGAAAACCCCCTCAGTGAGGGGGTTTTTTTATGCCTTGATAATAAATTCATTACAGTTTATAATATTATGACTATATAATTAACAGAAATACAATTAAATACAAATAGTACTAATAACTAATATAAAAAATACCGTTATCAGGGTATGGCATCATATTATTGCTAATCTATATTTGTACTGGCATTAAACATTTTCTTAATCTGTTAGATGCTGATTTTGATAATAGTACAGGTTACATTTTGTTTTATATTTCTTTATAAGATAAATTGCCTTTCCTGACCACCTAACCTTCCTGAACGATAATAAGCCTGGACCGGCGGTATGTAGCCATTGCTGCATTCGGCCACAATGATCACACATTGCTATTGCCAGAGTGGTACAGCCTTTAGTTGTGCGCTTTCGATATAGGCTTAACTATTTTTTATTTAACTAAAACTAAGATCTCATGAAGAAAACGGACATTTCTGTTTCTCTCAGGGATGGTGTGCGTAAACGTCTCAAACAGTATTCAAGACTTTTGTCCCAATCCCTGTCAGCGAGCTTACTACTTCTGACGCTCACGTGGCAAACCCCGGTTAACAGCCAGGGTAATTGCTCGCTAGGTTGCCACGGCGCGCAGGTATCTTTAGGTGCAGACTGCACCGCTGAAGTAACAGTCGCAATGATTGGGGAGACCTCCCAATGCCCAAATGGTCAGTTCACGGTGTATGTGTATACATTAGCCGGCGATACCATCCCGACAAGTCCAATTGTCACACAAGCTGAAATCGGGATGACCTTAATTGCCAGCGTACGTGATAATATTTCCGGTAATAGTTGCTGGACATATATTACTGTTCAAGATAAAATGCGTCCATTCCTCGAATGTGAGGACGTGACGCTTTCATGTCTTGATCTACTTAATTATGAAGGACCTGTCGCTACAGACAACTGTGATGACAGTCCTGTAGTTATTTTGATCAATGATGTGGCTGAACTTATCTGTGATCCTGCATTGCCGGAATACATTAAGCGAATTACACGGACGTATATCGCCAGAGATGCGTCAGGTAATGAATCTCTTCCTTGTGATATGGAAATTCTGGTTGAGCGTATCGATTATTCCGATATCACATGGCCGGATTCTTTCGTGGTTATAAACGATACCGAGCTTCATTGTGATGGAATCTGGGCGGATGCCAACAATGATGGGATCCCTGATCCGGAGGATGATGGAATTCGTCCAGGGACAGGTGTGCCTTCTATTGATGGTACCCCTATCTATCCTGATTTTATCGGATTCTGCAATGCCCTGACAACCTATGAGGACGTGGTTTTTCCAACAATCGGATGCGTACAAAAAATCATGCGGGTTTGGACAGTCAGGGAATGGCATTGTACTGGTGAAACGGATACACTTTATATACAGATCATAGAAATCGTTGACGATGAAGGACCTGCTATAACATGTCCTGCAAATTTTAGTCATACCACTACAGGTCACTTTTGCACTGCATCTATCTGGATGCCAGCAGCTTTAGTGTCTGACAATTGTAGCGATTTTACCACAGTAACCGTTGCGTACCCTGGTGGTTTTGCAAACACTAACGGTGGATTTTATGCTGTATTACCGGTAGGTGCAAATATTATCACCTATACTGCTTATGATCAGTGTTATAACTCATCATCATGCACGATGACCATTACGGTGCTGGACCTGACACCTCCTATTGCGGTGTGTGATGAGCATACGGTAGTATCGTTGACTTTAGGGGGCCAAGATGGCCTGACGAAAGTATATGCTTCGGTATTCGATGATGGTAGTTATGATGCATGCGGTCCTGTGACATTCCAGGCTCGCCGGATGGATTCCTGCATCGATTTTGACTGGACTACTGAAGGTGCCGGTATTGATGAAATTCCGAATGGTGAAGTCAATAGCCGCGATCGTGGTACAGTACATCGTCCAAAAGTACCGTTCGCATGTTGTGATGCAGGTGCCGGACCGATCATGATAGAACTTGAAATAAGAGATGCTTCAGGAAATCTAAACTATTGCATGGTTGAAGTGGTCGTACAGGATAAAATCAGACCGATCATCGATTGTCCAAGCGATATCACGATCAGCTGCGAGTATCCATTGAATGTGGATGATCTGAGTGATTTCGGCAACGTCGTTAGAGATCAACATGATGTGACTCAATGGTGTGTATATGACCCAACAAATGATGATGCTAATGTTAACGGATTTGTATGTGGTACCGATGGCATTGCTATAGATAATTGCGATGTGACGATCACTGTTAATAATATAGTGAATATCAATAACTGTGGTGTAGGCTATATCGACAGATTTTGGAGGGCAGAAGATTCCAACGGATTTGATCAATGTATACAAAGGATAACGATCAAAAATTTTGATCCGATTACCTATCTCGCTATTGACTGGCCGGATGATTATCATGGGCTTGAATGTGCCGAAGGTACTGATCCTGAAGATCTGGATTATCCATACAATGAACCGGTAATCAATGAAGATGAATGCGACCTTGTAGGTGTTACCTATGATGATGTTGTATTCCCGATAGTGGATGGTGCTTGTTTTAAAATATTGCGTACCTGGAAAGTAATTGAATGGTGCCTGTATGAACAATATGGCGGTATCGTTAATGGTATTAACTATTGGGAGCATGTTCAGGTCATTAAAGTGATCAACCAATTCGGACCTGAATTTCTGACTGACCAGCCAACAATCGAGCGTTGCAATAATTTTGATTGCTTTGGTATCCAGTTAGAGTTGATCCAGCGGGCTGAAGATGATTGCACACCAGATGCGTTGCTACAGTGGTCATATGCTGTTGACCTTAACAATGACGGTACTATAAACCAAGGCCCATGGTCCGGACTAGGAGCAATAATCAATGCGTCTGATACCTATCCACTCGGCTATCACAGGATTATCTACTCCTTTGAGGACCGTTGTGGTAACCGCACTGTACGTGAGCAGTTTCTGGATCTCAAATCATGCAAGGCTCCAGTGCCAGTATGTATTAACGGGTTATCTACAGATCTGATGCCTGTGGATACAGATGGTGATGGAATTGAAGATACAGGTATGATCACTATATGGGCTTCCGATTTTGATGCCAGCAGTTATCATCCATGTGGATTCCCATTTGTACTTTCATTAGCTCCGGACATTAATGTTCAGAGTCTGACCTTCACATGCGAGCATGTCGGTCAAGGACAGGTTCCGGTTAATTTATATGTCACAGATGCACTGGGAAATCAGGCTTATTGTCAAACGTATATCATTATCCAGGACAATATGGACATTTGCCCTGAAGGCGGCCAACTTACTGGAACCATTACAGGAAATATCAGCACGGAAACATCAGAAAATGTACTTGATGTTGAAGTTGAGATAGCTGGCTCAACATTATTGCCGATCAACACCAATCAGTCAGGAACCTATACATTCCCTGCGATGCCTGTAGGCGGAAATTATGTTATTAATCCAGGTAAGAATAATGACTACAAGAATGGTGTTTCTACACTTGACCTTGTTGAGATTCAGAAACATTTGTTAGGCATTAAGGATTTACCAAGTCCATATAAGATGTTAGCTGCGGATGCTAATAATTCAGAATCCATAACAGCAATTGACCTTATTGAACTCAGGAAATTGATTCTTGGTATCTATACTGAATTGCCAAATAATTCGAGCTGGAGATTTGTTGATAAAACGTATTCCTTCCCTGATCCTTATAATCCATGGATGCAGGATTGGCCTGAAAACCATATCCTCAACCCACTTTCACTTGGGATGAACCATGCTGATTTCTATGGGGTTAAGATTGGTGACGTAAACAATACAGTTAAAGCAAATGCTTCTACTATTCTGCCAAGAGGAGCTGAGCAGGTGCTTGATCTGGTGATTGATGACCAGGCGATAGCTGCTGGAATGACCATTGAAGTTCCTGTGTACGCCGCAACCAGCAAATCGCTCGAAGGCATGCAGTTTAGTTTTGACCTTGGTCAGGGACTGCAACTGGTAAGCGTGAAAGCAGGAACGATGGATGTTACTGAAGACAACTTTGGTTGGTTGAAAAACCGCACGCTGACTTCCAGCTGGAATAAAGCAGAAGGCCTTGATGTGGATGAGACCAATGCACTGTTTACACTTGTGCTGAAAGCCGGTAACGCTGCTAGATTAAGCGAGGTCATCACCTTAATCTCAAATCCGACTACTGCCGAAGCTTATTCAACGAATAGTGAAATCATGGATCTGGCACTCACATTCCGCGGTGCTGAAGACAAGTTTGATTTTGAATTGCTACAGAATGAGCCTAACCCATTCACCAATACTACCCAGATCGGATATGTAATTCCGGAAAGTGGTGAGGTGATACTGATCATGTTTGATTTGACAGGTAAACAACTGTTTTATGAAACGCTCAGTGGTGTGAAAGGACTCAACAGCGTAGAGATCAGCAAAGATCAGATTGGTGCCCAGGGCATGGTTTATTACCAGGTTCAGTTCCAGGGTTATACTGCAACAAAGAAGATGTTGATTCTGTAACCGGAATAAACATCTGAAAATAGGAATTACTGTTTTTGGGATGGGACCCCTCTCCGCGCAAGTGGAGGGGGTTCTTTTTTTTATAGTCAACCTCGTTTGTTTTAGGTTAACAATTATAACCATGGAGGATAATATCTTTGCATCGGCATGAGTAGAATAATGGGTATAGATTTTGGATCGAAACGGACCGGAATTTCGGTGACGGATCCGGCGCAAATTATTGTGCAGGGGCTTGATACTCAGGAGACAGTCGGCGTTTTAGACTTTATTGTATCCTATGCAAGCCGTGAAAAGCTTGATGAAATCGTTGTTGGCTATCCCTTTGTGGAAGGGGCATGGGGTGACAGGCGTTTTAAAGAGAAACTTGACAAGTTTATTGCTGATCTGCGAAAGGCATTTCCTCAAATAAAGGTGGCTTTGCATGATGAACGAAATACCTCCGTTCAGGCAAGAGAAATTATGAGCAGGAGTGGACTGAAGAAGAGTCAGCGTGAGGATAAAGCATTATTGGACAGAACAAGCGCTATTTTAATTTTGCAGGAATACTTAGGACATATATGATTCTTCCCATTTATGCATATGGTCAATCGGTTTTGCGCAAAGTAGCTTTCCCGATTGAGCCGGACTATAAAGAGCTGAAAGGTCTTATTGAAGATATGTTTCAGACTATGTACAGCGCCCGTGGTGTAGGATTGGCCGCTCCTCAGATTGGAAAGGAGATCCGTTTATTTGTAGCAGATACACTACAATTGGAAAAGCCAGAGCGGAATCACAAGGGTTTCAAAAAAGTTTTTATCAATGCACAATTGCTGGATGAGTCAGGCGAGCCATGGTTGTACGAAGAAGGTTGTCTTAGTATTCCAGATATACACGTAGAAATTGAACGGATGCCAGTCATTCATATGCGGTACATGGATGAAGAGTGGAAGGAACAAACAGAAACTTTTGATGGATTCAATGCTCGGGTGATTCAACATGAATATGATCATATTGAAGGGATCCTTTTTATAGACAGGATGAAACCGTTAAAAAGGAGGATGATCAATCGAAAACTGGAAAAGATAAAAAAGGGCGCGATTGAAACGGATCATCCTATGCGCTATTTGAAATTGTAACCTTTTGATGGTGTCACAGGGAGCTATTTCCTGCCAAAATCAGCAGGAATCTCTCCCCAATGTGCTGTCTCCCATTTGAGGATCGGATTTTTCCAGGTGTTTTCTTTGAGCCATTTCTCCGCCCGATGGATCATGTCAAATAATTCCCCATTATACTTTGTGGTTTTCAATTGGGTATTCGCTTTTTTCTTTTTGACCCAGGCAATAGCTGTTTTTGAATCCGAATAAATAGGCGTCCCAGAGTCATTTTTCTTTTGCAGAAACGCAAGGGCGTGAACAAGCGCCAGAAACTCACCGATATTGTTTGTACCATCCTTTGCGGGACCGTAATGAAAGATTTCGGATCTGTCTGCTGTCCTGACTCCGCGGTATTCCATGAGGCCGGGATTTCCGCTGCATGCTGCATCAACGCTTATGCTTTCCTGAATTATTCCGCCTGCCCTTAGTTTGGAGGTGGACGTTTTAGGTGTATATATTCTTTTGGTTTTTTCCGGTCCATGCGAGAAGGCAGCTTCGGCTTCTTGCCTGGATTCATAGGATTTATAGCGGGCATCAGGGACATTATTTACCTCTGCCTTGCATGCTTCCCAGGAAGAATATATTCCCGGATGATGGCCTTGCCAAACCACGTAGTATTTTTGTTTTTTCGGACGCATTAATCTGTAATATTAATGGAAACATCACAATTAAACTGGATTGATACACATTGCCACCTTTATTCAAAGGAGTTTGATGGTGATCGTGATGAAATGATCAAAAGGGCATTCTTCTCCGGCATTGGAAAAATGATGTTGCCCAATATTGACCTTGATAGTATTCAGGGCATGTTAGACCTGGCAGGCAAATATCCTGAGCATTGCATGCCTATGATAGGCCTTCATCCATGTTCTGTTAAGGAGGATTTCAAGTTGGTACTTGATAAGATGGAGGAGGCACTTTCATCTAGGGCCTATATTGGGGTCGGGGAGACAGGAATAGATCTTTTCTGGGATACTACCTTTAAAAAAGAACAGATTTTAGCTTTTGAAAGACAAATAGGATGGGCTAAATCGCTGGATTTACCGGTTATTATACACTCTCGGGACTCGCAGGATTTGACGATAGAAGTCATTTCAAAGCACCAGGATGGACGTTTGAAGGGGATTTTTCATTGTTTCAGTGGCAATAAGGAGCAGATAAATAAAATAAATGAACTTGGGTTTAAGGTGGGCATTGGCGGAGTAGTGACTTTTAAGAAAGCTGGGGTGGCCGAAATATTGACCCATATTCCGTTGAAAATGATTGTTTTAGAAACAGATTCTCCATACCTGGCGCCTGTTCCACACAGGGGAAAGCGTAATGAACCCTCTTTTTTGCTCCTTGTTGCTGGCAAGATTGCTGAAGTGCTTGATATCCCCCTTTCTGAACTGGCGAGGATCACCACAGAGAATGCAGAGGCTGTATATGGAAAGAAGGATTAAATTTGCACTCCCATTGAAAATGCTCCGGGAATTAAAGAAGACCTGGAGCAAATAAAAATTCCTGCAAAAGGAATGCAGATATAAAATTTAGGAGAGTTGGCCGAGTGGTCGAAGGCGCACGCCTGGAAAGTGTGTAGGCTCCAAAAGGGCCTCTAGGGTTCGAATCCCTAACTCTCCGCCTTTGCTCGCCGAAGCCTTAACGATAGTTAAGTGCGGAGGCGAGCCGGATAAAAAAATAGTAACGTTAAAGGAAGTTGAACATTCCTGTTTTATTTGTCTACGTCAGCATCAGGGAAGGTATTATTCTTCTCCATGATGAATGAAATTATATTGCTTTATGATTCAACGAATTCAAACCCTTTTCTTCTTGCTGGCCTCCGCTTCCTTCGGTGCTCTTTTTCTTTTACCATTAGCGACCAGCGACAAAGCAACAACGCAGTTTCTGGCTGACAGGGTTTATGACATTACGGATCATCCCGCCCTTTTAGGACTTACTTTATTGGGCGTTGCAGTGGCGATTGTAGCCATTTTTCTTTTTAACAAACGACCTGTTCAGATTAAATTGGGGTATGTGGTCATTGTTTTGGCGATATTGTTACCTCTTGCTGCATTTCTGCTCTTTACAAACGAGTCAGCTGTGCTCGATACTACCACACAAGTCAATGATCAGCCCGGCATGTTTGTGCCTGTAGGAGCGATTCTTTTCGGAGCATTGGCCGTATATTTTATCCGTAAGGATGAAAGGCTTGTCAAATCAATGGACAGGCTGAGGTGATGCAACAGAAAGCTTGAACATACCGTTTATATTCCCGGATATGAAGTCATGCCAGGTGTTGCAGAGAATTGTATTCTCTTTTTTTGTTTTGTTTTTTCCATTGCTCTCCCAGAGCCAGGTAAAGTCACAAGCCAATCCACAGGACACGTCTAAGGCAAAATTTATCATTATTGATCATTTTGGCAAACTGATTGAAGATAAAAATGGGGTTGAAGCAGTGAAATGGATATCACAGGGTCTCCAACTAAGAATTGACAGTACGTATATCTATGCAGATTCTGCGGTGATTTTTGGAGAGGACCGAATTTTCGCTTATGGCAATGTGGTCATTCAACAAGGTGATTCGCTCAATGTATTTACAGATACACTCTTATATTTCAGAGAAACGGATGTAGCAGAATTGATAGGTGAAGTAGCCCTTGATCAGGGTTCAAAACAATTATGGACCAACGGGCTTACCTATCATCTATCCGAGAGATATGGGTCATATTCCCAGGGTGGTGTATTGGTCGACAAAGACCTTCAGGTTTCTTCCAAACAAGGGACCTATTATGCTGATAGGGAGGAAGTCGTTTTTAAAGACAGTGTAGTGGTGTTGCATCCCAAATTTAATCTCGCTGCGGATTCAATGACGTATCTGGCTGCACTTTCGAAAGTTCTATTTACAGGGCCAACAAATATCTATACACCCAACGCAAAAATATATTGTGAATCCGGCTTTTATGATCTCAAAAAAGAAACTGCAGAGTTTAATCGCAACGCCCAGTATGCTGGGGATCATAAGAAAGCAACCGCGGACACCATACGATATGGATCAGGAAGTGGGGAAGTGCTCATGCTTGGGAATGTCCATGTAGAAGAAAATGATAAGCGGATTGATGGTACTTCTTTGAGATATATGGAAAAAACCGGGGAGACCTGGATAACAGGTGAGCCGGCAAAATATGCAGACAGCACAAGAACCATCAACAGTCCGGAAATTTTTTACAATGAAAAAACGAATCAGGTATCTACAGTGGGTAGAGGTGATATCACAGATGGAGACATGAAAATGCAATTTGATCTTTCTGAATATGACCAGTTGACAGGTATTGGAAGGTTTAGCGGAAATGTAATATGGAGAGACACCATCAGAAACGTTGGTATCATTACGGATACCATGAAGATGTCCGAGAAGACAGAATATGTCCTTGCTTATGGGATAAACCGGTCTTTATTTTTTACTATCGTTGAAGGCGATACACTTTTTATAGCAGCAGACACGCTCAACATGGAGAAAGAAATTGACACATCAGGCCAGGCTGACACTGTACGGGTGATCAGGGCTTATCATGATGTACGGTTGTTTAAATCCGATATACAAGGCAGAGCGGACTCCCTCGTTTTCAATGATACAGATAGTTTGTTCAGTTTTTTTGGCGATCCTGTGTTGTGGTCGGATACGACGCAGTTTAGTGCTGATAGTATCACCATGTCTATAAAGAATAATCAGATCAATGATATCACCTTGACCCAAAAGGCTATCATTATTTCGGAGCTTTACGAGACCTATTATGATCAGATCAAAGGAAGAATCATTCTGGCACAATTTGACAGCAGTGCTATCAAAGATATGTGGGTCACCGGCAATGCGGAGTCAATCTATTACACAAGAGATGACCAATCTGCATTTATTGGTGTCAATAAAACCATTTGCAGCAAAATGTATTTTACCTTTCTGGGAGGGCAGATTCATTTGTTGAAATATTACGGAGAGAATTCCTCCAGCATGATGCCTATGGGGGAGGCCAATCACGGCGCTATGCGCCTAGAGGGTTTCCGATGGAGATCAATGGAGCGACCTTTGAGCGTAACTGATTTATTGAAATGACAAGTTATCGGAAGACCTTTATTTTGTTGAGCTGGGCCATAGTCTGTTTGCTGACACCGGCCTATGCCAACGAGGATAATCCAGAAGAAATAGCGAAAACATATTTTACTCAAAGGAAGTATGATCAGGCCTTGGCCATTTGGTATAGTATGGTTGAAGCAGGTCATTCTACGCCCGGCTTGTATTTTAATATTGGTGTAGCAGAATCCATGTTGCATAATGTTCCCAAGGCACTATTTGGTTATGAACAAGCTTTGAGGTTGAATCCTTTGAATGCAACCATTAAAACCGTCATCCTTGAAGAGCGGAAAAAAATAGAAAACGGAACCATTCCTGTGGCGCCATTTTTCCTCAATGAATGGTATAAAGGGGTAGTGACTATATTCCGGCCCGGCTTGTGGTCATTGATTGGTTTATGTTTGTTGGGTATTGGCTTATTGAGTTTGCTTATTGGACAATTGGCAAATTCGCGCAGACACTTTTTACATCCATGGGTAAGACGCTGGCTGATCGCTTCTGGTGTATTGTGCGTAGTGATTGCTTATCTTTCTTATAAAGAGATTTATCGGGAGGACGAGGCCATGCTCATAGAAAAAAGTGAAATCAGACAAGCGGCAGCTGAGGATAGTCCAGTGATAAGATCGTTATACCCCGGCGAAAAGATTCGCATTACCGACAAGATTGGTGACTGGTATAAAGTAGAGTTACTCAACCTTGATGGAGGGTGGATAAAAAAGCAACATCTTCAGCTTGTGCTGATCAGAAAGGGTTAAAAATACATGCCTGGCTTATGGCCGTTGACGATCAGATGGGGATGGGCCGATAGTTGATCTGGCCAGATCAACAGCAATTTGTAATTGCTCTTTCGGTGTGAGATAGCTTGTATCTATTACCACGGCTTCGGCAGCTTGTCTTAGCGGAGAGTCTTCCCGGGTTGAATCTATGTGGTCCCTACGTAATATATTTGACTTGACTTCTTCCCGACTGATTGAGATTCCCATGGAATGCAATTCAAGCCAACGACGTTCAACCCGTACATCAAGATCAGCGATAATAAAAAGTTTAAGGTCTGCTTTTGGGAACACAACAGTCCCAATATCTCGGCCATCCATGACGATTCCATTTTTTGCACCCATTCTTCTTTGTTGGGCTACCATTTCTTTCCGCACCGCAGATAAGGCTGAGACATTACTTACCATGTCATTGATCGAGGGTTCACGGATGGCTTTTTCAACATTTTCATGATTCATCCAAGTAACCTGGGTATCGTTTTCAAAACTGAGATGAATGGAAATTTTTTCGAGAGCCCATGCCATTTCATCAGGGTCGTGGATATCAATATGATGCCGCATCATATATAAAGTGACAGCCCTGTACATTGCGCCTGAATCAATGTGCAGGTAGCCAAGACGTTTAGCCAATTCCCTTGCTAATGTGCTTTTGCCACAGGAGGAGTATCCATCAATGGCAACGATAATTTTGCGAAAACCTGTCTGCATGATTCAGGTACAAACGTAATTGAAATTAAGGAAAATGAAAAAGCCTTACAGGAACAATTCCATGCAAGGCTTTGACAGCTTAGTGTATATAGATCTGCTATGCAGGATCAATATTCATCTTCATTGAAGAGAAAGTCATCCTTGCGCGGATAGTCCGGCCAGATGTCCTCGATACTTTCAAACTGTTCTCCTTCATCTTCCATTTCCTGCAGGTTTTCGATGACTTCAAGGGGTGCTCCAGAACGGATCGCATAATCGACCAATTCATCACGGGTTGCAGGCCATGGTGCTTCTTCGAGGTGATGAGCTAATTCAAGTGTCCAATACATGAAACAATAGACTATTAGTTTAAAAAAAAAAGATTAACGATGATCGGTGTAACGATCCGGAAGCCTTTCAAGTTCCCGGGGTGCAATTTGCTGCAAAAGTAAAAAAACTACACAGGCATGCAATGAAAAAGGACTTTTTTTTTATCTAAAATGTATATTTTATAATCTTGGGATTCAGAGGGTTATGTAAACTAATCGGTATTCATGTGATTTTGCGCACCAATAAGGAGTACAGGAGGGTAGAAGTGGAATCACAGATCAAAACAAAATAGCAAACTGATGATAAGCGCTATCGGGAGAAGAAAGGTGATAAACTAAAATTTCTGTTGCAAGTGATCAGATAATCAACATTGCATCCCCGTAGGTATAGAATCTGTATTTATCTTTGATGGCTTTTTTGTAAGCGTCCATGATCAGTTCATATCCACCAAAAGCACAGACCATAATCAGCAGGCTTGATTTTGGCATATGCAAATTAGTGACCATTGCATCAGGCAGGCTAAAGTCATATGGAGGGAAAATAAATTTATTTGTCCAGCCCTCTGCAGGCTTAAGAAGCCCGGATGCTGAGACAGCTGATTCGATTGCTCTCATGGAGGTCGTCCCGACTACGCAGACTTTATGCCCAGCTCGTTTTGATGTGTTGACTATCTCTGATGCTTCCTCCGTTATTCTGAAATATTCAGCATCCATTTTGTGCTTGGACAAATCTTCAACATCAATACTTCTGAAGGTGCCCAGACCAACGTGTAACGTTAATTCAGCGAAATTGACCCCTTTGATTTCCATACGCTTCATCAGCTCGTGTGTAAAATGGAGACCGGCAGTTGGGGCAGCAACAGCGCCTTCTTCTTTCGCATAAATGGTCTGATAGCGCTCTTTATCCTGTTCCTCAGCTTTGCGATTGATGTATTTGGGTAGTGGGGTCTGACCCTGCGACCGTAACAGTGAACTGAACTCTTCATCGGCACCATCAAAGAGGAAGCGGATGGTCCTGCCTCTTGAGGTGGTATTGTCCACCACTTCAGCGACCAGGATTTCATTTCCTTTTTTATCCAGGAAATAAAGTTTATTGCCTACTCTGATTTTCCTTGCCGGGTCAACTAATACATCCCACAGCCTTGCTTTTGAGTTTAATTCGCGAAGTAGGAATACTTCGATTTCGGCATCTGTTTTTTCCTTTTTACCATATAGACGGGCAGGAAACACCTTGGTGTTGTTGAATACCATGCAGTCGCCATCATCAAAGTACTCAAGGATGTCTTTAAATGTTTTGTTCTCCATCAAACCTGTCTTCCGGTTGATGACCATCATCCTGGATTCATCTCTTTCTTTGGAGGGATATTTGGCTATGAGTTTTTCCGGGAGTTCAAAGGCGAATTGTGAAAGTTTCGTACGCATAAGGCGGTTGGATAAAAAAATTGGACGGCAAAGATAATATTTAGAAGGAGCTAAATGCAAGATGTAATTGGCTTATTTTGTGTGGGTAAGCAGATATTTTCACCTCTTTGACGGATCGGGCACTACCTTGTCGTTCCTGGGGCTGGCTTAATCGATTATACGATACCCGGATTTGCCGTATTCTGTAATTTTGAACCACATGTTTTTTAAAGTTATATACGAAAGTATTGTTCAGGCATTTCAGCAGCTTGCGGCAAATAAACTAAGAAGTTTCCTTTCCCTTACTGGTATCAGTATTGGTATCATCTGTATTATCTCCGTTTTGTCAGCGGTAGATTCACTCAAAGAAAACGTCAGCGCCAGTTTTGAAAAGCTCGGCAATGATATTCTATATGTTGCCAAGATGCCCTGGAATGAGGATCCCATGCAAAACTGGTGGAAGTATCAGCAACGACCTGAAGTGAGTTATGTGGACCTCCAATACATCAAAGAAAAGTCAAAACTCTCGGATAAAGCCAGTTTCTCTATCCGGGTTCCTGGCCGAACCTTGAAGTTTGGTTCCAATAGTGTGGAAGGCGCCATGATTGCAGGGGTCACCGACGATTATGCGGATATGTTTAAGATGGAGTTTGAGGAAGGGCGCTTTTTTACTCCTTTTGAGGCAGCCAATGGTGCCAACAGAGCAGTGATTGGGTTTGTGCTGGCAGAGCAACTTTTTGGAATGATAGATCCTATTGGGAAGGAAATGAAGATCAAGGGGATGGATTTCCAGATAGTCGGTGTCCTGAAAAAGGAGGGAAATTCGCTCATCAATATATTTTCGTTTGATGAGGCAGTCCTGATTAGTTTTAATACGGCCAAGAAATTAATCAATGTCAGATCGAGATCTTCCTGGGGCACATCTCTCAATGTAAAGGCCAAAGAAGGTGTTTCTCTGGATGATCTTAAAGATGAAATCACCGGTATTCTGCGCGGTGCAAGGAAAATTAAGCCGAGGGAAGCAGAGAATTTTGCGATTAATCAGTTATCGATGTTTACTAATCTGCTGGAACCCATATTCTCCATGATGAATGTGGTAGGAATCTTTATTGGAGGGTTTTCAATTCTGGTGGGGATGTTTAGTGTAGCCAATATCATGTTTGTATCTGTTAAAGAACGAACAAGTATCATCGGTATTAAAAAAGCACTAGGGGCAAAGAAGATAGTTATTTTACTAGAGTTTCTTATTGAATCAGTCGTGCTATGTCTGGTAGGTGCACTCATAGGATTGTTGATAGTCTTTGCTTTGTTAAAGATTGCTACCTCCGTTTTCAACTATGAAATCTATTTGTCAGGATCCAATGTGCTCATAGCGCTAATCCTTGCGTTGGTTATTGGCGTACTATCTGGACTTGTGCCTGCCTGGCAAGCTGCCCGACTTGATCCGGTAGAAGCAATGCGCAAATAGGTGAGCTTCATTCATTCCGTAAATAAAAAACCCAATCTTGAGTTTGACCTCGAAATTGGGTTATAAACTATACCAGTTCTAGAAAGGGTGAGAGACTTGCCAGAATAATTTATTTATTTTATCCTGCTGCCTGTAGGACAGCTTTGAAAGCTTCAGGATGATTGAGTGCAAGATCAGCTAAGGTCTTACGGTTGAGCGTGATATTAGCCTTATCTAACTTATTGATAAGTCGTGAATAGGTGGTTCCGTTCATTCTGGCAGCAGCATTGATACGTGCAATCCATAATCTGCGGAACGCACGTTTCTTCAGTTTACGGTGGTCGTATGCATAGCCCATGGCTTTGTCAAGGGCATTCTTTGCTACGGTGTAGACGTTTTTACGCGCACCAAAAAAGCCTCTTGTGGCTTTTAAAACTTTCTTTCTTCTTTTTCGGGACGCTACCGAATTTTTTGATCTAGGCATTACTTTTCAATTTGATCTGACAGGGGGCTTAATACCGCTTTGGTCCTGGCAGACGGTTATGAATGGAAATTCTTAATGAGCAGTTACTGGCACAACATTCTTTTCACTCTGGCTTCGTCAGCGTTGCTGACAAGCGTAGATCCGGTGAGTCGTAATTTTGTGTTCTTGTCCCTGTTGCGCAGACGGTGCGCTTTATTCGCCTGAAAGCGTTTGACCTTACCGGAACCGGTAATTGTAAAACGCTTTTTCGCGCCGCTATGGGTTTTCATCTTTGGCATGGCCTATAGATTTTTATTCAAAAGGAACGCAAAGATAACAATGTATCCTAAATTTCCTAGAGGGTGTGGTGGTAGATTACTTTTTCTTTTTGGGGGCGATCATGACGATCATCCTTCGTCCTTCTAGTTTCGGGAGGCTTTCAGCAGCGCCATACTCCTCGAGTTCTTTGAGCATTTTAAGGAGTAGAAGCTCTCCACGCTCTTTAAAAACGATCGTTCTACCCCTGAAATGCACGTAAGATTTGACTTTTGACCCTTCTTCTAGAAACTTCTGGGCATGTTTGACCTTAAATTCGAAATCATGTTCGTCCGTATTGGGGCCAAACCGGATTTCTTTGATGACCGTTTTAGAGGTATTAGCCTTGATTTCCTTCTCTTTTTTGCGCTTATTATAGAGAAATTTGTTGAATTCTATAATGCGGCATACCGGCGGATCAGCATTTGGTGAGATCATGACCAGATCCTGGCCCATGTCTTCTGCCCAGGTGCGGACTTGCCTGGTAGGGTAGATTCCAGGTTCAATAGTTTTGCCGGCTACTTTGCTTACATCATCAAGATTGTCCCCTACAAGGCGAATATCAGGGACGCGGATGTCTCCGTTGATGGTAAATTTGTTCTCGTCTTGTTTTGAAGGAGGGTAATTAGAAGGAAATCGTTTAGCCAAGGAATAGTGATTTAGGTTATGTAATATAAAGGATAGCAAAAGTACTGATCCTTTTGGGGGAAAAAATCAAAGTTGAAAGCAAAGGTGCTGAATAAGAATGACTTGACAAGTTTTGGCTTTCGGGACAAAACTAAGGTTATGAATCGGGAAATTATCAAGTATTTTCTTTTTCCATGATCAGTGGGCTGATGAACAGCTCCTGGGTTTCTTTGTTTAAGTCAGCTACCAGATGTGTTCCTTCTACTGGGTTTTCATTCAAAATGAACTCTGCCAGTGGGTCTTCAATATATTTCTGAATAGCTCTGTGTAAAGGCCTGGCACCAAACTGGGGATCAAATCCTTTTTCAGCTACGAAGTCTTTGGCTTCCGTAGTCAGGTTAAGGATAAAGCCCATGAGAGCCATTCGCTTGTACAGATCCTTGAGCGTGATGTCAATTATCTGGTGGATGTGTTGACGATCGAGGCTGTTGAAGATGACTACATCATCAATTCGGTTAAGGAATTCAGGACTAAAGGTCCTCTTTAGTGCACTTTGAATCACTGATTTGGTCATATCTACGGAGGCGTCTTGTCTTGCTTTGGTCGCAAAGCCGACACCCTGACCAAAATCCTTCAACTGGCGTACGCCTATATTTGAAGTCATGATGATCAGTGTATTCTTAAAATCAACCTTACGGCCCAATCCATCGGTCAACTGTCCATCATCCAAAACCTGAAGGAGGATGTTGTAAACATCAGGGTGCGCTTTTTCGATTTCATCAAGTAGTACAACACTATATGGCTTCCTTCTTACTTTTTCGGTAAGCTGACCACCTTCTTCATAGCCAACGTAACCGGGAGGCGCACCAATGAGACGGCTGATGGAGAATTTCTCCATGTATTCACTCATGTCAATCCTGATCAAGGCATCTTCGGTGTCAAAGAGATATCTGGCAAGTGCTTTTGCTAACTCCGTTTTACCAACACCTGTAGGGCCCAGGAAAATGAATGAACCGATTGGTTTGGATGGATCTTTTAATCCGACTCTATTGCGTTGTATAGCCTTAGCCACTTTGACAATAGCTTCATCCTGACCGATGATCACCTTCTTGAGATCATCGTTCATACCAACGAGTTTTTTGCTTTCGCTTTGAGCGACTCTTTTAACCGGAATTCCGGTCATCATGGCCACAACTTCCGCGATATCGTCTTCAGTAACCGGGAATTTTTTCGTTTTGGACTCTTCTTCCCAGTCTTCTTTGGCTTTCTCCAACTTTCTTACAAGTTTAGACTCATGATCACGCAGGTCAGCCGCTTTTTCATATTGCTGGCTTTTGACAGCCTTATTTTTTTCATCTTTGAGCTCTTCTATCTGGGCTTCGAGTTCTTCAATATGCTTAGGAACATGAATATTCTTGAGGTGAACTCTTGCGCCCACTTCATCCAAAACGTCAATTGCCTTGTCCGGAAGAAAACGATCACTGATATACCTGTCGCTAAGTTTTACACAGGCCTTGATCGCTTCATCTGAATAGGCCACATTGTGAAACTCCTCGTATTTGGCTTTGATATTGTGAAGGATATGTTCAGCTTCATCTGGTGAA
This sequence comes from Chitinophagales bacterium, assembly GCA_038203965.1. GTDB lineage: Bacteria > Bacteroidota > Bacteroidia > Chitinophagales > Saprospiraceae > Opimibacter. The sequence continues at coordinate 29,886 of JBBRDL010000016.1, forward strand.
GGTGGATTAACAAGAACCTTCTGAAAGCGTCTGTCAAGGGCGCCGTCTTTTTCTATGTGCTGGCGATACTCATCCAGCGTTGATGCGCCTATGCACTGCAGCTCTCCGCGGGATAAAGCAGGTTTAAAAATATTGGATGCATCAAGTGAACCAGTGGCACCACCGGCACCAACGATCGTATGAATCTCATCGATGAAGAGGATGACATCTCTTGATTTTTCGAGTTCACCCATGATGGCTTTCATCCTTTCTTCAAACTGCCCGCGGTATTTGGTTCCCGCCACCAGAGCGGCTAGGTCAAGCATGACAATTCGTTTTCCGAAAAGGTTTCTACTCACCTTACGCTGCATAATTCGAAGAGCAAGGCCCTCTACTATAGCCGTTTTACCTACACCGGGTTCTCCAATCAGGATAGGATTGTTTTTTTTGCGGCGGCTTAAAATCTGGGAAACACGCTCTATTTCATTTTCCCGTCCGATGATCGGGTCAAGTTTATCTTCTTCTGCGAGACGAGTGATATCTCTGCCAAAATTGTCGAGTACTGGTGTCCGTGATTTGGATGCACCTCGCTTGGCGCCAAACTGGCCCTTCTCGCCTTCCTCTTCGTAAGATCCTTCTGAATCTGATGGTCCTTGGTTCATAAAATCCTGATAATTACCTGATTCTTCCTGAATAACGTATTCCAATTCTGACTTATATGATTCGTAATTGATATCAAATTCCGAAAGCACCTTGCTGGCGATGTTATCTCCATGTTTGAGAATAGAGAGCATAAGATGCTCAGGGCTTATCTCGTCACTGTTCAGGTTTTTGGCCTCGAGAAAAGTAACTTTTAGCACCCTTTCAGCTTGCCTGTTTAAAGGCACATTAGGGGAAGACCCAGGAGATTGCTCTGACCTGCTTTCTGTAATGGTGTCTTCTATCTTGAATTTCAATTCGGTAAAATCAACATCCATTGCATCCAAAACCCGGACGGCAAGATTATCATTGTCCTGAAGCATCCCTAAGAGAAGATGTTCGGTGCCGATATAATCATGCCCGAGTCTTAAAGCTTCATTTCTGCTGAGGGAAATGATCTTCTTGACTTTGGGAGAGAACTTTCTGTTCATGTGTGATTCGTAGAATATATTAAATTATTGTCCAATATAAGAACATTTCATAAATGTACTATAACTGTAAAACATCATCATCCAAAATGGTTCCAACAAGCACAAAACCGACATAAACCTGCCAAATCAACCTGTAACTTGCGTCCTGATGACGATTTGTCATTTAAACAAGGAAAGCCAGCTGAATGATTTAACTAAACATCCATTTCATGTTTTAGTTATGTTAAATCCGGTCTCTGATGGTTTAGTCGATAGACGGAGACTGGTCCTTCTTAATCTCTCAACAGAGAGGTAGATGGAAATTATTGAAAATAGGCTACTTTTACGCCTTATCTGTGATCACAGACCATTTTTGAAAATTGCCAACCTAACCGAGATGAAGTTTACATTAGATAAACAGGACAAATACGCTCTTCTTTCTTTGGATGAAGAGAATTTGAACTCCCTTATAGCTCCTGACCTTAAATCGGAATTTGTATTTCTTCGAAACGAAGGTGTTCGCAACCTGATCTTTGACCTGAGCAATGTTAAGTATGTTGACTCTTCAGGGTTGAGTGCAATACTTACGGCCAATAGGCTCTGGAAAGATTATGGCAGTTATGTTATTACTGGCATAGCCCACCCAAGTGTTGAAAAGCTTATCAAGATCTCCAGGCTCGATACCATTTTGGCGATCATTCCTACGGTGCCGGAAGCCATAGATTATGTGTTTATGGAGGAGGCTGAACGCCAGATGGGTGAAGAAGCACCTACAGAAGAAGAATAATTTCAGCTTTTATTTGTTGTCTACCGATTATCGCTAATGGAAGAATTCACAATGACGATAATAGGATCCGGATCCGCAATGCCTATGCATGGCAGGCATCCTTCGGCACAAGTTGTTCATTATGGAGATTTTTGTTGCCTGATTGACTGTGGTGAAGGCACGCAGGAAAGGTTAAAACCAGCTGGCATTAGGCCATTCAAAATAAATACAATTCTGATCAGCCATCTTCACGGAGATCATGTTTTTGGATTGCCCGGGCTGTTAAGTTCTTTCGCGCATCTCAAACGTACCTCACCACTGACCGTATATGGTCCATCGGGTTTGAAAGGATTTCTTGATGCTGTTATGGGATATGCGGAGATAAGAATCTCCTTTTCACTAACGGTAAAAGAAATAACTCCCACGCAACCCATTCGTATTTTCCTGCATAAAAACCTTGAAGTGGTGACCTTTCCATTATATCATCGGATCGCCTGCAATGGGTATTTGATCAGAGAGGTGAATACTATAGTCAAACTTCGTAAAGACTTGCATCAGGAGTATCAGCTGACCCCGATTCAGCATCAAATGCTGAGTCAGGGAATGGACATAGAACTGAATGGTAAATCCATCCCTGCGGATGCATTTACCCGGGAGCCAATGAAGCTGATCAGTTATGCTTATTGTTCTGATACCCGGTATGACATGCGACTTTTATCTGCTATCAAAGGAGTCACTATATTATACCATGAGACAACGTTTATGAATGAAATGGCTGAAATGGCTGAACATACCGGACATACCACAGCAGGTGAAGCGGGATTAATGGCTTCTGCAGCAGAAGCATCTTGTCTGATCACAGGGCATTATTCGTCACGGTATAAAGAAGTAAAAGGTCTTTTGGAGGAAGCTGAAATCAATTTCAGGCCCGTTTTAGAGGCGGTGGAAGGGAAAAAATATAATCTAAGAAGCCTTGCAAATGGCTTATATTAGGGGGGACAGGAGAATTATGGGAGGTGAATCGAGCAAAATGATAGGCGCGCTTTCACTTCAATATGAAAAAGTAATATATTTGCGCCCTCATTACGCAAAAGAGCGTGTTTCATGATAGCGTAGCTCAGCCGGTAGAGCAACGGCCTTTTAAGCCGTGGGTCCTGGGTTCGAATCCCAGCGCTGTCACTTGAGAGCACCTCCCGAATGGGGTGCTTTTTTTTATTTTCGGTCCGGCAACCTTTTTTGATGTTGCTTGTTAGCGAATGATATCAATAAACTCAAAATCATACCAATTATGAAAAAATGCCTTATCCTATTTATGTTTTATGCGTTTGGGACTACCTACCTTCAAGCGCAACTCCAGACACCCGCTCCGAGTCCTGCGGCTAAAATGGAGCAAAAGATCGGACTCGTAGATGTGAGTTTGGAGTATTCCCGTCCAAGTAAAAAAGGAAGGAAGATATTTGGCGATGTCGTACCGTACAATGAAGTATGGCGTACAGGCGCTAATGCAGCTACCAAGATCACTTTCAGTGATGATGTGATGGTCGGTGGAGCTGAAGTGAAAAAAGGAAGCTATGCTTTGCTGACCAAGCCAGGTGAAAAGACATGGTCCATCATGCTATATCCGCATGTATCTACAAGTTTTGGCAGCTATGTTGAATCTACTGTTGAACCAACAACCGTGACTGTAGATGCGGTCATGATGCCGGAGGGTTTAGATGTAGAATCCTTTATGATGGGTTTTGACAATCTGACCAATCATGGAGGTACCTTGTACATTCTCTGGGAAAGGACCTACGTCGGTGTTGATATCAAAGTAAATACCGACAAAACAGTTGAGGCCAATATTACCAAAGTAATGGCTGGCCCTTCTGCCAATGATTATTTTTCAGCTGCATCGTATTACTATGCGGAGAAAAGGGATCTGAACAAAGCCTTAGAATGGGTCAATACTTCGATTGAAAAAGGCAATGAGCGTTATTGGGTATTGCGCACTAAGTCCTTGATACAGGCTGATCTTGGTGATAAAAAGGGTGCAATCGAGACAGCTTCCAAATCATTGGAAATGGCAAAGAAAGATGAAGATTCTGCTTATATAAAGATGAATGAAGCCTCTATTGCTGAGTGGAAGAAAAAATAAAGTTTTGATTCACGTTTAATCGAAATAAATTTTAAAAGGCCCGGAATGTAATGCATTCCGGGCCTTTTTTTGTGAGTGGTGAGTGGGAGTGGGGAGTCATGTATTATGTGGAAGGCTTTGTGGATAATTTTAAAATAGGACCTATGAACAATCCTATCAAAATAACAGCTCCACAACCGATCACATTGTACCACAGGAAGCCAATGTCGGTTGTCCAATAACAAATCAGGACAGTTGTTTGTGCGATCAAAGCTGCAATAAATACAGCATTGGATGTCATGCGTTTGATTAGAAATGCAGAAATAAAAATTCCAAGGATCGTACCATAAAATATGGAACCTATGATATTGACAAATTGAATCAGGTTTTCAAACAAGCTTCCAATGCTCGCGAATCCAATTGCAATCATACCCCACATGATCGTGAAAGCCTTTGAGGCATGTACATAGTGTTTGTCCGTAGCTCGTCTGCGGATCAATCGTTTGTAAAAATCGACTGTCGTGGTGGATGACAATGCATTCAATTCGGATGCTGTGGATGACATCCCGGCAGACATGATCGCAGTAATCAGCAAACCAATAATACCCTGTGGCAGATAATCCAGTATGAAACGAATGAATACATAGTCACGGTCATTGGATTCAACCTGTGGGAGCGTCTTTTCGATTAATGATTTAGCCTCTGCGCGCAATATTTTTTCTTTTGCTATGCTCTGATGCAGTCGTGCCGTGTCCACTGTGGTGCTCGAACCAGAAACAATAGGGGCATAAATATCTTGTCTGTTTTGATGCTCGAGGTTCCATTGATCCTGGAGTTGTGTGTAAGCGAGGCCTGATGACGTTGCTTTCATTTCCTGCTCTACATGCGAATTGAAAAATAAGGGGGAGGCCTGGAATTGATAAAACACAAAGACCATAACACCTGCCAGCAGGATAAAAAACTGCATCGGGACCTTAAAAAATGCATTAAACATCAGGCCCAGCCGGCTTTCTCTGATCGATTGGCCTGAGATATATCGTTGTGCCTGCGATTGGTCTGTTCCGAAATAGGCAAGCGCCAGAAAGGTTCCGCCTGTAATGCCTGACCAAAAGGTATACCGTTTATCCCAGTCAAAGCTAAAATCAACAACATTGAGCCGGCCATTAGCTCCTGCAATATGTAATGCATCTGTGAAGCCGATACCGGATGGTAAGGAATACAGTGTTATGATAAAGGCTGTAATGATACCTCCGATCATGACCGTCATCTGGAGTTTGTGAGAAGCACTTACTGCATGAGTACCTCCGATCGTCGTATACATCGTCACGATTACGCCAATCGCCAAGATGGTATAGTTTAGATTCCATCCCAGGATACTTGACAGAATAATAGCCGGCGCAAAAATGGTGATTCCGGCACCCAATCCTCGTTGAATTAGAAACAGAAAGGCTGCCAGTAAGCGGGTCTTAAGATCAAAACGATGTTCGAGAAACTCATATACTGTAAAGACCTTCATGCTTACGTACCGTGGAATAAAGACGATACAAATAATCACCATGGCAATAGGCAGGCCAAAATAGAATTGCACAAACCCCATTCCATCATCAAAAGCCTGTCCTGGAGTAGAGAGAAAGGTAATAGCGCTGGCTTGAGTAGCCATGACGGAAAGTCCGATAGTCCACCATTTGGTTTTAGTGCCTCCAAGAAGAAATGAATCAATGTTTTGATTTTTTCGTGTCTTCCAGATTCCATACAAGACGATGCATGTGATGGAAGTGATCAACACCAGCCAATCCAATAAACTCATAGTCAGTTAACGTTAAAGAAATGTCGGATTAAATAGAAGATCCCGATCAGGATGGCATTGAATACCAGGATCAGGAAGTAGATTTTTTTCCAGGAGGTCGGTTTGGACATTTGGTGAGTTGTGAGAAGTGAATTGTGAGGTGAAAAGTTTTTCCTTTTTTGCAGTCTTCTCTTCGCCTTCGCCTCAGCCTTTATGATTTATTATTTTTATAACCTAATGAAATAAGATTGCTGAGGATACGATAAGGTCCTGGGTTGCCGGCAGGGAGATGTCTGAACCAGGAAAGTCCGCTGTAGACATAATAACCTTCGCCATAACGTGCTATAAGAAGCGCACCTTTCGTAGGTGCCTCACCAGTGTCGTTCATTTCCAATAAGGGAGTGAAAGCTTCATCCCACGTATTGGGATAATATAATCCACGTTCCTGAACCCATCCTTCGAAATCGGCTTCATTTATTTTATTAGGGAAATTTAAAGCATCATGATCCGGAGCAATGATCGTCACGGGTGAATTTTCTTCCGTTATTCTGTCTCTCGACAACGTAATAGGGAAAGGCGCAATCTCCTCTGTCACTAATCCCCTGCTGACATTGTATTGTACGATCATGGTGCCGCCTTCGCGTACCCAGTCGAATAGGATTTTGTTTTTATACGCCATCGCTTCAACTGTGTTAAAGGCCCTGATGCCAAGAACCACAACCTGGTATTTAGAAAGGGATGCAGGTGATAGGGCATCCACCTCAACTACATCAATCTGATATCCAATCTGCGAAAGGGATGCAGGGACATCATCCCCAGCCCCATTGATGTAAGCAATGGCTCGTGATGTGGTTTTGATAACCATGCTTTGCAGATGAACAGTCGCATCGCTGACAATAGACATGTAGGGCAGATGAGGATAATCGAGTGTAGTGATTTTGTGATGATAACTTGATGATCCAATTTTAATTTCAGGAATCAGATCTGCTTTTGAAGTGCTATTCGGAGGCGTAACGGTGAATTGAACATTGCTGGACTCACCTGCTTTATCAAAGGACCAGTTGATCGTTTCTGGGGATACTTTCCATCCGGGCACGGAAGTTTTTAAATGTAATGCACCGCTGATGCTATCCTCTGCAGCTGTCAGAGTGAGTTGTATAGTCCGGGCGACACCATTATTAAAAACGAGTACTTCACTACTTGCTTCAACAGTCACGGGGGGGATAATGGAAAGGGGTCTTGAAATTTCACCCTCTGCAGGATCAACCGTTTTATAAATTACTTCAGTTGTAAACGAGAATGGAGATCCATTGACTTCAAGATGAATGTCAGCAGTCAATGCTGGAGGATCTGCAGGCATTCCTCTTTTTAACTGGTCATCAACCGTGTACATGCCTTCTGAAGGATGTTTGTCTAACCAATAAGGGATATTCAGTTTTTCGGGCGTCTCCATCACAAGTTCTTTAATAAAGCCTTGATTGTAAGCCATGGGAGATGAAAAAGAAAATAAGGTATCATTTGCCGAAGGTTGCATGGATATCAAATTCACTTCGTTTTCTGACCTGTTGATGATCTCAAGTGTAACTGGCAAAGAAGATCCAGGACTGGCTTTAAATTTTTTCGTCCTGACCTCTATAAAAAGCCCCAGGCAATCCTTTATCAGGTTTTCACAATCCTCAAGTTTTATTTTTTTCCAATATGAATCGGGTAGTTGGCTTATGGCTTTGTGTATGGCTAATAGTTTAGCCAGGCTTTTGGCCGGGGAGCGAAAGTCGAAGGATTCATCAAGGTCTTTTACGAGTGATCCGATCGAAGCACCGCCCAGAACACGATTCCAGGTGATATCGATTCCATCAAAAAGAGAATTTGGGATCTTACCATCGGCGTCTTTGAGTAGATCTATATAATCCAAACTTTCACCTCTTGTTTCTGCGGATCCGAATCCCTGACTTTTGTGCATACTTCTGCTGCGGCCTGCAATTTCACTGCTTGATTCTCCGGTGATGGGATCAAATGAACCTATATCCAGTGCCAGCATCCTGGATTTATCAGCTTTGTCAAATGCTTCACGGGAGCCATAAAACCAATAGCTCGTATTCCAAAAGATACGTTGTGATTGCCAAGGTTCAACGTATTTTAATTGCTCAGGGAAAGAAGATTTGGATGAGGCGAGATCAAATGCTTCAGCGGCAAGGATTGCAGAGGCGGTGTGATGTCCGTGATTAGGTCTGGAAGTATCGTTACTAAAACGGTTGATGATGACATCAGGCCGGATAGTCCGGATAGCCCAGACCACGTCGCTCAATACAGCTTCACGGTCCCAGATATGGAAGGTTTCGGCCGGTGTTTTTGAATAGCCGAAATCATTGGCCCTGGTGAATAGCTGGTGTCCACCATCGATGTCCCTGGCCCCCAACAATTCATGTGTGCGGATCAAGCCAAGCATATCTCGGATTTCAGGGCCTATGAGATTTTGGCCACCATCTCCTCGTGTCATTGATAGATAGGTGGTATTGACTGACAAATGGTTGGATAGATAGCTGATCATGCGGGTGTTTTCATCATCAGGATGAGCGGCCACGTAAAGGACATTGGCCAAAACCCCCAGCTTCTTGATATCCTTGTATATATCCTCTGACCCTTTCTGGGCATGAAGCGGAAAAATGAACACTAAAAAGAAGATGGAGGAGACAATAATTGTGGATACAAGTGATTTCATTCGTGTGCTAAAATTTTGGATAAAGTTACATATAACAAACCGTCTAAATGCTTTAGGCATTGTGCGACAGTGCCGAAACGAGAGAAAATATTATTTTGTTTAAAGGTTATAATAAGATATAAAAATTTATCACCTTAGCTGCGGTTAATTAAAGGTCACTCGATAACAGTTATGTTAATTTTACTCGTCACCCTTACGGTTTTTATCACCAGCGGATTAATTTTCCTGGTCAAATTGGGTACCAGCAGGAAATAGAGCCTGATGTTTCCGACATGAGCAGTTATTTTAATTTGCTCCCCGGCCAATTTATACTGACCCAGCCTCAGCTGACAGTTCCGGCTTCACTGTATAATTCAGGGTATCTCTATAATAATCTCCTTCTTCCTTTACCTTTATCGCTCTTATTTGTTTATCGTCCATGCAAAAGCAGGTTCATTCAAGTATTCCAACAGCCGCTGGTCTCTGGTATGTTGATGCATATGCCAATCATGAAGCTGAACCAATGCCACATCTAGCCATTTATACGCCTGGATTGGATACGGAAGGGATCGTGACGGTAAGAGTCCATTCTGAATGTTTCACAGGGGATGTATTGGGTTCTCAGCGTTGTGATTGTGGTCCTCAGTTGGCAAAAAGTCTTGAAGTCATTTCAAGAGAAAAGGGCGTTCTTATCTATTTGAGACAGGAGGGACGTGGAATTGGGCTTATAAATAAGCTCAAGGCCTATAATCTCCAGGACGAAGGATTTAATACCATTGATGCCAATCATCAACTAGGATTTGAAACAGATGAGCGAGAATACCATACCGCCACATTGATCCTTAAAGACATGGGGATCACTCGAATCCGTTTACTGACCAATAACCCGGAGAAGGTTACTTCGCTCGAAAGAGATGGGATTGAAATTGTGGACCGCCTCCCCCTGATGATTGAACCTAATGAGGATAATCAGGCTTACTTGAGAGTGAAACGGGATTTGATGGGACACTTTTTAGAGTGAAGAGTGAAAAGTGAGGCGTGAATAGTGAGAGTTGGGAGTGAAAAATCCTTAAGTGCATAAAATAAAATTGGATGGAAGATCAGCGTTTGGTAGCATTTGGACGACTACTCAAAATCATGGATGAGCTGAGAGAGCAATGTCCGTGGGATAAGAAGCAGGATATACATTCCTTGCGAAACTTGACGATAGAGGAGACGTATGAGCTGGCGGATGCGATTATCAAGGAGGATTGGAAAGGAATAGGAGAGGAGCTTGGGGATATTTTACTGCACATTGTATTCTATGCGCGTATTGGAAAGGAGCATGGACAATTTGACATAGGATCTGTCACCGAACAGATATGTGAAAAGCTGATCAGGAGACACCCTCATATTTATGGAGAAACGGTCGTGACTGGGGAGGAAGATGTCAAGCGAAACTGGGAATCCATTAAGATGGCCGAAGGTAAAAAATCAGTTCTTTCCGGTGTACCTGATTCACTTCCTGCCATGATCAAGGCCTACCGGATGCAGGACAAGACGAGGCAAGTAGGATTTGAATGGGAGAACGACCAGCAGGTTTGGGATAAGGTGGAAGAGGAGATTTCAGAGTTTAAAGAGGTCGTGGAGCAAAAAGGGTCAAAGGAGGCATTGGAAGATGAATTTGGGGATATTCTGTTTTCATTGATTAATTATGCCAGGTATATAGGAATTGATCCGGAAACATCCTTGGAGCGGGTCAATCAAAAGTTTAAACGACGCTTTGAGTACATTGAATCTAATGCGCCTAAATCATTGAGGGATATGACTTTAGCTGAGATGGATGCCCTTTGGGATGCGGCTAAAAGACTCGAAAAGAGCAAAATATAAGAAGGCTGCATTTTTCTCTTTATAATCCATATCTTTGCGCCTCGAAAAATTCTAAAACTAATTATTTAGTCATTTTTTAAAGCGTCAAATGACATGCCGATTTATTTAACAGCAGAAAAGAAAAACGATCTTTTCACTAAATTTGGTGGTTCCGCCACAAATACCGGATCCACAGAGTCTCAGGTTGCTCTGATGACACTCAGAATCAATGAGTTATCAAAGCATCTTCAGCGCAATCACAAGGACAATTCCTGTAAGCGTGCCCTCCTTACCATGGTTGGACAACGTAAGCGCCTACTGCATTACCTCATGAAGAAGGATATCCAGGGATATCGCGAAATCATCGAAAAGTTGGGTATCAGAAAATAATGACCATTCACTGTTTGCAGTGGTATGTGCATTTGTAATTGTCTGGCGATCAAGATATTCTCAATTCAAGGTTGTTTTTTGCCTTAGATCCTGGTTTGTTCCGGTCGGTGTCCCGTGCCATTTCTCCAACTGCAAGTGTATCGCTTAGTTGTCGATAAATTATTGTAAATCACATTATAACAAATTAAATTAAATTAATATGGGTGTTCAGATTCCAATTACCCAGACCTTTCTGTTGCCTGATGGCAGGGAAGTGATCATGGAGACCGGAAAGCTTGCCGCTCAGGCAAATGGATCAGCTATGATTCGCCTGGGAGATACGATGCTGCTTGCTACAGTGGTTTCCAACAAAGAGGCTAAAGAAGGCCAGCCGTTTTTTCCGTTATCCGTTGATTACCAGGAGAAATTTGCGTCTGTTGGACGTGTTCCTGGTAACTTCTTTCGCAGAGAATCAAGACTTTCTGATTACGAAATCCTGATTTCACGTCTTGTAGACCGTGCTGTCCGGCCATTGTTTCCGGATGGATATATGAACGAAACACAGATTATCATCAATCTGATCTCTGCAGATAAGGATATTATGCCTGATGCACTTGCTGCTCTTGCAGCTTCAACAGCTTTGTCCGTGTCTGATATTCCATGGGAAGGCCCCATTTCTGAAGTGAGAGTGGCGCGTATTGACGGACAGTTTGTTGTCAATCCAGGCCGCGAAGCTTTGGCGACCGCGGATCTTGATGTCATTATCGCAGCGACGATCAAAGATATCATGATGGTAGAAGGGGAGGCAAATGAATGTTCAGAACACGAACTGATCGAAGCGATTCGCATCGGTCATGAAGCTATCAAAGTCCAGTGCCAGGCTCAGTTGGATTTGGCTGAAAAAGTAGGTGTAAAGGCTACTCAAAAAAGAGTACTGCCTGAAGCCCCATCTGATGATGATTTGAAAAAGATCATAGATCAATTCAGTCGCCAACGGATACTGGATGTTTCAAAAGGTGCTCTTGAGAAATCAATTCGTAAGGAGAAATTTGATACGATCAAGAAAGAGTTAGTCGTGAAACTAACCGAAGAGAAAGGCGAAGAATACATAAAAGAAAAGGCACCATTGCTTGACAAGTATTATGAAAAACTCAAGAAGGATGTCATCCGCAATTTTGTCATTGATACAGGTATGCGGATTGATGGTCGCAGGACGAATGAAGTCAGGCCGATTTGGATTGAAGTTGATTACCTGCCTACCACACACGGTTCTGCGTTATTTACAAGAGGCGAGACGCAATCCCTTACAAGTCTTACCCTTGGTACAAAGAATGATGAGCAATTGCTTGACAACGCGCTTGATTACCGTTATGAGAAATTTATCCTGCACTATAATTTCCCTGCATTTTCTACAGGTGAAGTGAAACCTTCACGTGGCCCTGGCCGCCGTGAAGTTGGACATGCTAATCTTGCTGCCCGTTCCCTGCGTAAAGTATTTCCGGAAGGCCAGCCTTATACGGTCCGGATCGTTTCTGATATTCTTGAATCAAATGGTTCATCATCAATGGCTACTGTTTGTGCAGCTTCGCTTGCTTTGATGGATGGAGGTATACGGATCAAAACACCTGTCTCAGGTATTGCCATGGGATTGATCAATGAAGGTGGAAAAGCAGCAGTGCTGTCAGATATCCTTGGAGATGAAGATGCGCTCGGAGATATGGATTTTAAAATCACAGGTACCCGCGACGGTATTGTTGGTTGCCAGATGGATATCAAGGTTGACGGCTTGAGCTACGACTTGCTTGAGAAAGCTTTGTTGCAAGCGCGTGAAGGAAGATTACATATTCTTTCCAAAATGGATGAAGTTCTTCCGGAGGCCAGAGAAGATCTCAAACCACATGCACCTCGTATCCTTGAAATCATCATTGAGAAAAGCCAGATTGGTGCTGTCATCGGCCCTGGAGGTAAGGTTATACAGGAAATCCAGGCTTCTACAGGAACGATCATCAATATAGAAGAAGTAGGAGATAAGGGTGTCGTCAACATTGCCAGTGCTAATAAAGATTCACTTGAAGCAGCCAGGCAGCGTATTGTGGGTATCACCTATGTTCCGAAAGTTGGAGACGTATTTGATGCTGTAGTTCGTACGATCATGCCTTATGGCGTGTTTGTAGATTTCATGGGTAAGAGCGGGTTGCTTCACGTATCAGAAATATCCTACTCCCGTATCGACAATGTCGAGGATGTATTTAAAGAGGGAGATATGGTCAAAGTGCAGTTGGTTGAAGTAGAGGAGCGTACCGGTAAGATGAGGATGTCTCGTAAATCGTTACTTCCAAAGCCTGAGCGCAAGAAAAATGAGAATGGCGAGTACGAGGATGGCTATGGTGAAGAAGGGCCTCCTGAGCGTGAGGAACGGTCCTCATTTGGTGATCGTGGTGATAGAGGCGATAGAGGCGGAGATCGCAGAGGCGGCGGTGGAGATCGTCGAGGCGGCGGCGGTGATCGTCGTGGTGGCGGCGGTGGCGGTGATCGTCGTGGTGGTGGCGGCGGCGGTGATCGTGGACCTAGAAGATAATTTTAAAAAATGGCCTCCTTTTTGGAGGCCATTTTCTTTTGGCCAAGAACAGGGGGAAGGGAGCAGGGAACAGGGAACTGGGAACTGGGAACAGGGAACTGGGAGCAGGGAACTGGGAGCAGGGAGCATGTAACAGGGAGCATGTAACAGGGAACAGGGAACAGGGAACAGGGAGCGGAGAGCAGGGAACAGGGAACAGGGAGCAAGGAACAGGGAACAGGGAACAGGGAACTGGGAGCAGGGACCTGGGAGCAGGGAACTGGGAGCAGGGAACAGGGAGCAGGGAACAGGGAGCAGGGAACAGGGACCAGGGAGCAGGGAACTGGGAGCTGGGAACTGTGT
>JBBRDL010000017.1:0-42118 GCA_038203965.1 Chitinophagales bacterium
TCTTTGTTGCACGAGACCACCAAAATAGAAATGCTCAAAAGATAAAAACCAAATTTCAAAATATTCATAATGCTACGGTTTATGGTTTTAGTACCAACTAGCTCCCACATAACGATCGAGGATGTAGGCATTGGCGATTCAAATTACTTACCATTTAGGTAGCTGTAGGGTAATCTCTTCTGATATCTCTAACTTTTTTCCAGCGCGCTTCTCCTGTGGGGGTGTAGATACGGATAGGAGTAGTGCCTCGGGTAATGGGTATATCATTTTCTATAGTATCGCATCGCGCAGGGGCCGAAGGTAATTTGAAATCCTGGATGACGGCCGTCACCGCATCGGTAGGTGTCGGTTGGAGGCGAGTCTCCTGTGCTTCCAGTGTTTCAATCGGTTTTCCACCCAGGGTGCCCAATTTTTCAATGATAACCAGCATTTCAGGTTTAATGGTCTTACCCCACTGACGTAACAGGATAACCCCACTATATAGCCTAACCGTATGCAGCAGCTTTTTATTTCAAATTAGCATTAACCGCAGCTATCTTGTAAATCGATTCCTTTGCCCACGTCTGTAAAGCAATAATGGAAAATAAAAATCCGCAAAACTCTAACACTAATCTTATTCTGTTTCCCACCATCCACTCTTTGGTATTTGCAATTATTTGATTGGTAGGAATACTACCCTGAATGGCATATTCATTTGTGACATGTATGAGGGGAGCTAAATAAAAAATCAAAACCAATGAAACTATAAAACCAATCAAAGTTGCTAATAACATCCAGGTTCGTGATTTACCCGCCACATTCCATCCAAATATAGTTGCCAGCAAAGAAAAAAGGGTAAAAAAGGGATTTATCATAAAAAAGAAAATTTCGTAGATGTCAATAGTGGGAAGACACACTTTGATTTTAACTGTTTTGGATTTATTAACAACTGATTCTCTCCATTCACAGAATTTATTTGCTTGCGCAAAAGAAATCCCTACGATTGGAATCTTTATCGAGAAATAGCTTGAGTCAGAAGATGTGAGATTCTTAAAAGTTTTTTTCAATTTAAAACCTTTGCTTCCATAACTTTCCTTTAACGGATTGCCGTTTTTTATGATTTCAAAATATTCAAAATTTTTTTTAAACATCCTCAAAGAGTAATCTTGTTGAATTTGAAATACTTGATGATTCCCTGAATGATGGGATTCAACTCCGCACAATTTCTTTGCCGGTACCTGTCAATAGTTTGACAGCATTCCCGTCAGCATAATCTTTATACTTGAATGTTACCGTACCATTTAGTGTATCGTTCTTAAGGATTCTATAATTACTTATGGGTATACCGTCCCAGGTATTCAATGGCCTGTTGAGGTCCTGCACATGACGCTTTAGTATATAGGTTCCAGAGAAGCAACCCATGACGATAGGTGTGCTTTGTTACCAGTCGTTTCCTTACTTGAAAATTAGATTTATATCTTGCCTACCGACGATCGACATAATCTCCACAATGTCATTTTCTGTCCTGTAGAAAATACTATCATCACCACAAACACACCTTCTGTAACCTGGTTTTATATAATCGACAGATTCAAAAGCAAAAGGACGCTTAGCGATAATTTCAAAATAGTCGAAAAAAGTGTTAACGTACTTATCCGCCTGTAGCTGTCCGAATGTATGGGTCCCATCGTGGTGAATTCGAATGAGGTCTTCTTTGGCTGTGTTACTTAACCTGTAATCAACCATTCAATGAGTCCTTTGAAATCTTTAGAATTTCATTCTTTCGGTCTTCTGTAAAACCACTTTTTTCAGCAGATTCTAACTTAAAGCGAATCCAATCAATTTGATTTTGTTGACCTCTTGCTTGCCGGATTAAGTCGTTGATAAGTTCACTCTTGCTTGTGTACTCATTGTTATCAATCTGGCTTTTGAGCCACTCATCATTTCAGGTCGACTATGTTAAGACTGTTTCCGCGGCACCCTTGTCCAAATTTACGTTTTTCCCTTGGCTGCGCTCCGCCGCTAAAGCTATAGCGCAAGAGATCCTAGCTTGTGTTGAGGATTGAGAGAAAGCTAGCGAAGGAGGCATTTCAATTCTCCTAGCACTGGTTATGAGCATCCGATGTTAGTGCCAGTGGATATTTTAAGGGAATCTTTGATAGATTTCCTTTCTTTTAGCAACTATAATTAAGCGTATTGTTGTTTTATTGATTCTTTCAAAGCCGATACGATAGTCACCAATTTTTATCCGACAATAATTTTTGTGACCACTAAGCTTTTTCGCGTTCGGAATGTCATTAATGACCTTAGCTCCCTCTGCTTTTAATATTGCTAGTTCAATTTTTTTAAGTGTATTGGATTCATTTATCCGGGATAACCATTTGTGAAATGACTTATCAAACTCAACGTTCATTTGGAGTGAAGCTTCTTGAAAACGACCTCCCTGGAAACCAGTTTTCCTGTCTTTTCTTCATTGATTATCTCTCCCAGCAAAATATCTTCGTATTGCTCCTCTTTAATATTGGTTACACTTGCTCCCAGTTGTTCAGCTAATTTTTTGAGAATCTTACTGCTTCGACTATCCGCTTTTATAACAATTGCTCCCATAGGTTTATCTTTCTTCCAAAGGTAGGGAAAGTTGAATCACATTTAAAATTACCATAGGCACTAACACTGATATTTCCGCCAATTCACGCCAATTTCCATCCATCTCAGTCAACAGACCACAGTCAACTGTCAACTGTCAACATTTTCTCAGTACGAGATACTCACGCCTGACGCCTCACGTCTCCCCCAAAGACACATCTTTCCTTATTTTGCACCATGGAAATCACCGTCGAAAACAAGGATGGCCTGCAAGCAGTAGCAGACACCCTCCTATCGCTTTTGCATAAAGGATATCGGGTGATTCTACTCGAAGGGGAGCTCGGGGCCGGTAAAACCACCTTAACGCAGATGCTTTGTCGGCAGATCGGGGTGACCGAACCCGTCAGCAGCCCCACTTTCAGCCTGGTCAATGAATATACTTCGCCTGCTTTTGGAACGGTATATCATATGGACCTGTATCGCCTGGAAAAGGAAGGAGATCTTGTTCAGATCGGATTAGAGGAGTATCTTGATTCCGGTCAGCTATGTATGATCGAATGGCCGGCCATCGCTGAAAAGTACTTTTATCAGCCCGCCATCCGGATAAATATTAAGGTAGAGACTAACAATATTCGTATTTTCAATATTACAACGTATGACGCAGTGGACGCATAAATATGGATTCAGTCTGGAAACTTTTCCGGAGAAAATAGCCGTTACTCAGGGAGCGGGTCAGTTTTCTGTCGGTATTCCTTACGAAATCTCCACCACCGAAAACCGGGTTGCTATCGTACCCCATTCGGTTAAGCCACTGGTGATGCAGGGACATCGCGTCATCGTACAGACAGGTGCCGGTCTACGCTCCAATTATGATGATCACGAATACAGTGAGGCGGGGGCTGAAATAGCCATGACCCGTCAGGAGGTTTTTAAATGTGATATCCTCCTTAAAGTAGCTCCTCCAACCATTGATGAGATCGAGCTGCTGCATCCCGATCAATGTCTAATCTCTCCATTACAATTGCCCACCCTTTCTGAATCCTATGTGGACCGGCTTCTAAGACACCGGGTCATGGCGGTGGCGATGGAATATCTCCAGGCTGCCGATGGCTCCTATCCCCTGGTCAGAACGATGAGTGAAATAGCCGGTATCACGGCTATACAAACAGCCGCAGAATTGCTGTGCAGATCTGAATTTGGCAGAGGAGTATTGCTGGGCGGTGTATCTGGTGTACCTCCGGCCAAGGTAGTGATCCTCGGTGCAGGTGTTGTCGGTGAATTTGCCATCCGTACAGCCCTTGCGCTCGGAGCCACTGTCAGAGTATTTGATGACAACGTCTACAAACTGATGCGCATCCAACAGATTATCGGCAGGCGCCTGTATACCTCGACCATCAATCCTGTACAATTACAATATCAGTTATTGAGCGCTGATGTCGTCATTGGCGCCGTTCATTCCCCAACCGGAAGATCCACCATCCTGGTACCTGAGGAAATGATCATGAAAATGAAAGAGGGGAGTGTCATCATCGATGTGAGTATCGACCAGGGCGGTATCTTTGAAACGTCCGAAGTAACCTCCATGGACAATCCCACCTTTATCAAACACGGTGTCATTCATTATTGTGTCCCTAATATCGCTTCGAAGGTCAGCCGCACCGCGTCTGCTGCTGTGAGCAATATCATCACGCCACTCCTGATCAAAGCAGGCAATTATGGAGGGATCGAAGCCTTACTGCAAGATCACGCCGGATTCAGACATGGGGTGTATACCTATAAAGGGCATCTCACTAACGAATATCTTTCCAAACGATTTGGGCATAAGTATACCGCGCTCGATCTGATTTTGCCATCGAAGATGTGATAGATAACGGACAACGGATAAAGGATAACGGAAAAGGGGTAATGTGTAAGTCTTAGTTCAAGGTTTTTAGTTGGTAGCTCGGTACCACCTGGTTCGTAATCAGCGTTCGTAATTCGTAATTAAATAACTCGTAGTCAAACCTCATCATCACCTTTGACACCTCAACATTTACAGCAGTCCGAAACATCCTGGAGTGTCATTGTCAACCGGCAAACCTGCTCCTCCGGATGGAAAAAATGGGAGGCCTTTCTGCAACACCATAGTATCTCCTATACATTACATCATACCTATAGCGTGGATGAAGCACGCACCGTATTTGAAAAAGAATATAAGAACAGAAACGTACACTATCTGCTTGTTGGTGGCGATGGCACCATACATCACAGTATCAACATCCTGATGCAGCTGGCTGGTGCGCAGGCTGCTGAAATTACAATCGGTGTCCTGCCCTGCGGCACAGGTAATGACTGGGTCAGAACCTATGGAAGCCCAAAGGAAAAACTGGCCACCCATATCCGCGAAGAATATACTGCTCCCTTTAATCTGATTAAAATGACATGGCCTGACGGACGCACACGATATGCCGTAAACATGGTCGGAGGCGCCCTCGATGCTGCAGTTGTCCATAATCTGAAAAGAAGTTCGTATAAAATACCATCTTATCTTTTATATCCCTATGGCTTGATCAGGACACTGATGAAGCCACATCGATGGAGCGGCACTATCCGCAAGGACCATGAAACATATACCGGAGATATCCTGACACTGCAGGCAGGCTTTGCAAAATATTGCGGCGGTGGCATGTACGTCCTTCCACATGCGCGCGAAGATTCGCCGGGCCTTCTGTTGATGAGACCCAAAAAGCTAATCAAATTGCTTTTTCAACTGCATACGATCTACAATGGAAAGATAAACAGTCACAAAGAAGCTATTGCCCGTCATTTTGAAGAAATAGACATCACGCATTCCGGTGTTCCCATTCCCATCGAAGCAGACGGTGAGTTTCTTGGTACTAGTCCTGTAAAGCTGACAGCTTGTTTTGATGCGATGAAGCGGATTGTCTGAAGGTGAATGGCGCGTCCCATTTGCTCACTAGGTGGGTTCGACCACCGCTTCGCGACCATAGGGCCTGTTCGGCCCGACCATAGGGCCTCGAAGAATACCCTTTCGGGTGAACACAGGACTATAACGACTTAAACGCATCTCGGTGCGTGTGGTCATCCCGCTAAGCGGGGTATGTCTTCGCGAGGCGGTGGTCCAACACGCGCTGAGAGCTAACTTCTCACAATCTGAGGTGAAGCATTACTCAATTGAAATATTCCGTGTCACAGTCTCACACCGCATGAGGACATCCGTCTGCATCTCATCGCCCATCCTGAACGCATGGCTACCGAAAGAAGTAAATCCTTCTCTTTCATAAAACCGGATAGCGTCCAGGTTTTTCTCCCATACGCCCAGCCAGATATTACTAAGCTTTAATTCCCCGGCCCGTTGCTTTGCTTTCTCAATGAGCCTGGCACCTAGTCCTAGTCCCTGAAATGAGACATCCACATAGATCCGTTCGATTTCAAGACTGGTATCATCCCCTATATCACTCTGTGCATTTCCCTGGTTGATCTTGAGATATCCTGCAATACCATTATCTGCAAGGATAAAATAAAACTCACTTAAAGGATTGACCAGTTCGGAAAGCAATTGTTGCGGATTGAAAGCGCGGTCCATGTACTCGGTCATGTTTCCCGGTGTATTCATATGGTCAAATGAATCATGAAAAGTTTTACGGCTCAGATGGATGAGAGTCTCCAGATCGGAAGAGGTGGCGCGGAGGATGGAGATGGAGTTCATGGGTATATCGCCTCAAAGATAAATCTTCTTCGGTTGTGATAGGCTTGCCATGAAGTCAGATGAATACGATGACTGGAAATTTCTACCTGCCGTTGATGCCTTCGCAAAAAAGCTTCGGCACCTAAGGGAAAACGGCTGCACATATTATTGCCTGCTACGTGTTCTTTTTGATCCTGCATACGCGGGCGCAGGCATAGCCATTGCCCAACTTTGCTATACCATAGCGGCCTGCGGCCGCTATGGTTACTTTCTCAAAAATCCTACAGGGCATGGAAAACACATAAGCGAGCCAGCAAACCAGGAAGCCAGAAGCTTCAAAAGCTGCCAAGGCGAGTTTTTAGAGTGACTAGCGTTGGTTGGTGAGCTGTAGAAGAGGGTTGAGTGAGAGCAGGTCGAACCATGGTTCTTTTTTGTGGAAAAAAAGAACACGCCTTTTTCAGGCAAAACCTTAGTTTTGCACCATATTCATGCATCAAGAGATCCTGCGCGAGGAGCAGGGCGGCAACCGACCCCGGTGAACGGCACGGTGCCCGGCAGATGCGGGCCTTCAGGTCAAATTATTGTTCACAGTACCCACTGTATACCTGTAAGCACGTATGACGTCACCTATTTGATGCCTGTTTTTAAACCGGCACAAGCCATTTGATGTTTGATCTGATCCATACATGACTACACGCACAAACCTGCTGAAACAAGCAGTCAAAGAACGCATACTCGTACTGGATGGCGCCATGGGCACCATGCTCCAGCGCTACAAGCTCACCGAAGCCGATTACCGTGGAGAGCAGTTTAACAACTGGCCCTCCGATCTCAAAGGCAATCACGACCTACTCAACCTCACCCGACCAGATGTAGTCACGGAGGTACATCGCGATTACTTCCTGGCCGGAGCAGATATCGTTGAAACCAATACCTTCAATGCCAATGCCATTAGTCAGGCGGATTATGGGACGCAGGCATCGGTGTATGACATCAATTTCACGGCAGCAAAGCTCGCCCGTAAAGTAGCAGATCAATTTACCGATGCCGATCCATCAAAACCTCGTTTTGTAGCAGGCTCAATTGGACCTACCAATCGTACTGCTTCTATGTCTCCTGATGTCAACCGTCCGGGGTTCAGAGCCACCACGTTTAAAGAACTAGCGGATGCGTATGCCGAACAAGCGAGAGGTTTAATTGATGGAGGTGCAGATTTGCTTTTGATTGAGACGGTTTTTGATACGCTCAATTGTAAGGCAGCTCTTTTTGGTATCACTACATTGATTGAAGAAACGAATGCTGATGTGCTCATCGGTGTGTCAGGTACAATCACTGACGCAAGCGGACGTACACTTTCAGGTCAAACGATTGAAGCCTTCTGGATTTCTATTTCTCATGCTCCTTTGTTTTGTGTGGGAATCAATTGCGCCCTGGGTGCAGCAGAGATGAGGCCTTATATCGAAAGCCTTTCACAGATTGCCAATGTTCCGTTGATCGTATTTCCGAATGCAGGACTACCAAATGAACTCGGCGGATACGATCAGACAGCGGAGGTGATGAAAGGATTGATGCTGGAATTTGGAAAAAGCGGCTTTTTTAATATCGCTGGTGGTTGTTGTGGTACTACACCGGATCACATACGTGCGATTGCAAATGCTGTAGTCGATCTTCCTCCGCGCATCATACCTCCGGCCAATCCGTATACACAACTGAGTGGTATGGAACCGCTGACTATTCGCCCCGAAAGCAATTTTGTCAATATCGGTGAGCGAACCAATGTTACAGGTTCTGCAAAATTTGCCAAACTCATCCGCGATGGAAAATATCAGGAAGCGCTGAGCGTGGCCCTCCAACAAGCAGAAAGTGGTGCGCAAATTCTGGATATCAACATGGATGAAGGCTTGTTGGATTCCCAACAAGTGATGGTGGAGTTTCTACATCTCATGGGCTCCGAACCTGATATCGCTAAGCTGCCTTTTATGATTGATTCCTCCAAATGGGATATCATCGAAGCAGGCTTACAATGTGTGCAGGGCAAATGTATTGTCAACAGTATCTCCATGAAAGAAGGAGAAGATGCATTTATCCATCACGCCCGACTGGTCAGAAAATATGGAGCCGCTGTTGTTGTGATGGCTTTTGATGAAGAAGGACAAGCAGATACGATCGAACGTAAAGTTTCGATTTGTGTTCGTGCTTATAAAATACTGACCGGAACTGTTGGTTTCCCTCCACAGGATATCATCTTTGATCCAAACATCTTTGCAGTAGGTACTGGTATCGTCGAGCACAACGAATATGCGATCAATTTTATCGAAGCAACAAGGATGATCAAGAGTCTCTGTCCCGGAGCAAAGATCAGCGGCGGGGTGAGTAATATTTCATTTTCGTATCGGGGTAATAATGCGTTACGTGAAGCTATGCACGCATCCTTTCTCTATCATGCCATCAAAGCTGGTATGGATATGGGAATCGTCAATGCTGGCATGATCGAAGTTTACGAAGAAGTGGAGCCGGAGCTGTTGAAAAAAGTGGAAGATGTCCTCTTCAACCGCCATCCGGATGCTACTGAAGCATTGACGGCATACGCAGAAGATGTCAAGTCCTCCGGCAAGGTTATTCAACGCGAACAGGCATGGCGTGATGAGAATGTACAAGAGCGATTGAAACATTCGCTCGTGCGTGGAATTACAGAATATATAGAAGCTGATACAGAAGAAGCCCGCTTACAATACGAACGTCCGCTGGAAGTCATCGAAGGTCCTTTGATGGATGGCATGAATGTCGTGGGTGAATTATTCGGACAAGGAAAAATGTTTCTGCCACAAGTTGTAAAGAGTGCGCGAGTGATGAAGACGGCTGTTGCCTATCTCACGCCTTTCCTTGAAGCAGACAAAAGGGTAGGTGATGCGACAGCGAAAGGAAAAATACTGATGGCCACCGTCAAAGGGGATGTGCATGATATTGGAAAAAATATTGTGGGGGTAGTGCTTGCGTGCAACAACTACGATATCGTGGATCTTGGTGTGATGGTACCTGCTGAAAAAATATTGCGCATAGCGCGTGAAGAAAATGTAGATATCATCGGACTCAGTGGACTGATCACTCCTTCCCTGGACGAGATGGTGCATGTTGCCGCAGAGATGGAGCGTGAGGGATTTGTGTTGCCGTTGATGATCGGTGGAGCCACCACCTCGCGATTACATACAGCGCTACGGATAGAACCAAAATACCACAAAGGACCTGTAGTGCATGTATTGGATGCGTCGAAGGCTGTTGGGGTCGCCTCTCAATTGTTGTCGGACGATAAAATAAAACGTGCTGCCTACCTGGAAGAAATCAGAGCCAATTATGAACAGATGCGTATCGCAAGAGAAGGAAAAAATACAAAGCGCTTTATTACGCTTGAAGCGGCGCGGAGTAACCGGTACCAACCTGACTGGACATCGTATGATCCTCCTGTTCCAAAGAAAACAGGTGTGTGGGCGTTGAAAAATTATGATCTGGGAGAGTTGCGGAAGTATATTGACTGGACACCTTTCTTTTCAAGCTGGCAGCTTGCGGGAAAATATCCGGAGATCCTCAAAGATCCGATTGTCGGTCATGAGGCAAAAAAACTCTTTGATGATGCGCAGAAGATGCTCGATAAGATCATTGCCGACAAATGGATTGTAGCCAATGCGGTGGTCGGTTTGTTTCCGGCGCAAAGTGATATGGATGATATCATCGTGTTTGGCCCAGCCAGCCCAGTTGCTGAGCTGTCGCACAAGGATGCGCACGAAAAGGTCGAAGCATCCGCCGTTCCATCCTTCCGCCCTTCCGCCTCTTCCGCCCCTTCCGCCTCTTCCGCCTCTTCCTCCTCTAAAGAAGACTCACTGAATACAGAAATAGTTCGTTTGCACCATTTGCGTCAGCAGGTAGCTAAAGCGCCAGGCCAGCCGAATTATTGTTTGTCGGATTTCATTGCACCGGCTGCGAGTGGTAAACAAGATTATGTTGGTGGATTTGCAGTGACAGCGGGGCTGGAGATTGAAGAGAAAGTAAAAGAATTTGAAGCGTTGCATGATGATTACAATGCGATCTTATTAAAGGCATTGGCGGATCGTTTTGCGGAAGCATTTGCTGAGCGGATGCATGAGCGGATGCGGAAAGAGTGGTGGGGATTTGCCAGCGATGAAAATCTTGATAATAATACCCTTATCGATGAAGGCTATCGCGGTATACGACCTGCACCGGGTTACTCCGCATGTCCTGATCATACTGAGAAGGCGCTCTTGTTTGAATTGCTTGATGTACCTGCTTTGGCCGGAATCACGCTCACAGAAAGTATGGCGATGTATCCTGCGGCAAGTGTGAGTGGATGGTATTTTTCTCATCCGGAGAGTAAGTATTTTGCGGTGAGTGGGATTGATCGGGATCAGCTGGAGGATTATGCGAGGAGGAAGGGGATGAGTATTCCGCAGATGGAGAGGTGGTTGGGACCGTTGCTTTAGACGGAGCTTTGTGCTGAGTTGCTCACTACACTTGTTCGACCACCGCTTCGCGACGATTGGGCCTGTTCGGCCCGACGATTACCCTTCCGGGTGACCACGCGTATTGCGATGCGAAAAAATCATTGCCTCCCTTTAGCATCAAGTTGCGTGTGGTCGCACCGAAGGTGCAAATAGTCGCGAAGCCGTGGTCGAACACGTCATGCATGCTTCATCACACAAGCCTCATTATACTAATGTCCTCTTCGTACCTTACGCACATGTCATTATCCATACACACAAGCACCGACGTACTTATAAAGTCTTCTACCCGGAAGAAACTTAAAGCCCAGACCCAGGAAGAAAAACAAGTCATTGTCCATTGCCATTACATTTGTACCAACCCCTATGGCATGTATATCCGCATCTGGCCTTCGACGTACTTGATTTCAAAAGACGTTCAACACAAGAGTGACTTAGTGCATGCTGAGAATATCCCTCTCGCGCCTGACTGGATGCCAGTGGCTCCCGGAACGAAGAGCCAGTTTACTTTAATCTTCACAGGGCTGCCTACAGATTGTCAGCGGTTTGATCTGGCAGAAATCATCCCCCAGGATGGTGGATTTTTTGTCGCTAATATTGAGCGGAATGAATTGGATGTATATGAGGTGGAGATGGAGGAGTAGTCTATGATGTTGAGTTTAGTACTCAACCGGTCTTAGGGTTTGGAGATTAGAAGTTTATTACATCTTCACACTGTAGGAAGCTTCACCACTAGACCCAGTGTTTAGAAAGTTTAGGATTCCGTTTCTAAACTTTCTAAACAGTGACATCTCAGGATGTCAAATGCTAACCAGATGACCCGCAGGGCTCATCGCTAAACACTGTTCCTGCCGGCAGGCGCTTTAAATTTTCTGAAAAGACGTGTGGCCGCCCGACAGGGCAAATAGTCTTGTGGTCATTTACCTCTTGGTGTGCAATGACAAGGGAAAAAATTAACTCCCTTTCCGCTTCGACTCTGAAAATTTCGAAATCGCATCTCCTACCTTGCCTGCTGCTTCGCGCGTTATCTGCTCTATAGCATCATCAATTTTTTCGGCCGCACGATCCATATCGTTGGACACCTCATTGGCATAAGCCGCCAGAATATAGGCCATGTCTTTCACTTCATCAAAGGCAACTCCCCCTTTCTTATAGAGTTTTTTTCGAGTTTTATATCCTTTGTCGGGCGCCATTAATATACCCACCATCGCTCCGACAGCCGCACCGGCCATTATGCCGAGCACTACATTTGATTTTTTCATGATTGGATTTGCTTTTGAAGGTTAATAGGCTTATGTGCTTATTGGCTTATTGGCTTATGTGCTTATGTGCTTATTAGCTTAGGAGGCGGTTAAGGTTTCGCACTTGAAGGTGATTTACAAATGTAGGCAGTGTTTAGAAAGTTTAGTTTACGGTGCTATTCGCACCATAAGTTTAGAAAGTTTAGGATTCTTTTCTAAACTTTCTAAACAGTGGCGCTTCAGGGTGATTTAAACTAAACAGATAACTGACGGGTCATCGGTAAATACTGTGACTCCCTATTAGACTATTGTTAAGTCAAATCACTATAGAACATTGCAACAATCTTACTAGCATGCATCCCGATGACGTGTGGTCGCCCGACAGGGCAAATGGTCTTGTGGTCATTTACCTCTCGGAGCGCAGCGACGAGGGGAAAAATTAGCTCTCCCTATGTTTCAGGTCGCTGAATTTTTTCTTTGCCGTCTCTACCAGATCATTTGCCTCGTGCTTTGTGTGATCGACAGAACTGTTGACTTTCTCCATCAGTCTGGTGGCTTTGCGGGATAGTTCGTGAGCTTTTTCGGTGAGATCCTGAGCCTTCTCCTTCAGGTCACCGACGATATCTTCCCCTTTTCTGTAGATTTTCTTGCGGGTCTTGGTTCCTTTATCGGGGGCAAACAATATACCCATCAGGGCACCAATGGCAGCACCAGTCAATACACCTAAGACTACATTTGATTTTTTCATAATGTTTGATATTTAACGTGAATAATGTTCAACTGAGTTCTTCGAGTTGACTACTAGTATAACTGATTTGGAGGGCCAATAGTTGTCTTTTGGAGCTGAAAAATTGAGGGTTGGGGTTGGGGTGATAGGTTTATAAGTTTAGGAGGTTAGGGGGTTAGGGGGTTATAAGTTGATTAGTTTATATGTTTATGGGCTGATGGGATTATAAGGTTGTGGGACTATTATAGCTTCACACTTGAAGGTGAAACTCAAACGGAGACAGTGTTTTAGTATAGAATAGTATAGTGCTACGCGAAATTTAGTCCAAATATGAAATCATTATACACCAAAAAATATTAACAAAAAAGTACAATCAGTTGACTGTTGACTGCTGACTGTGGACTTATTGTTTAGGGGGTTCTCGGCATTATAAGCAAATGATCTAGTATGTAATAACCCTATGCGCTGTCACCTTTATACCCTCCTTCGTTATCTCCCACATTTTGGTATAATCGCTTTCATCTAATTCCTGATAGATCTCTTCATCGATCAAGATGTTTGCCAGTTGTGGAATGGAGTTGGAGTGTCCGGCGATGATCACTGTTTTTCCTTTGCAGTCGGCTATCATACGTTCGACATCCATAGCCTCCCGATGGTCATAGATCCTGATCTCCAGATGGAGTGTATCTGCAAGGGGTTGCAAGGTCTGCTGGGTACGTTTGTACGATGTCGCATATAGCTGCTCTATTTTATTATCCTTTAGCATCGACACCAACTTCAATGCGCGCGCTTGTCCTGAAGGAGAAAGATCAGGATCATCTGTACCATCCAACGCCTTTTCAGCATGCCTGACCAGATAATATCGGGTAGTTTCTTTTTTATCTGTCCTGACATTTGTACAGGCAAGAACGAACAAGAGGGAAAGGGTAAAAAGAATAAATTGGTAGGAATTTTTCATCCTGTAATTTACTTTATTCCTATCAACAGTTTTGTACAGAATGTAAGCACGCTTTATTCCAGTGGTGAAAGATTTTCGTTTTTGCTATGCGTGATGTACTGTTTTGCCCCTACAGGGCAAATAATGCTTTTTGTTTACGTTGCGTTACCTACCTGTAGCCCTACGGGGCATTGTATGTTTTCGAGTGTATATATATATTGCTAAATTTTGCGATGAGTAGATCGACTTCGCCTCAACCTTCGCCATCGCCTTTATTTCAACTCATCAATTGCGTAGCCAAGTGTACGATCAATTCCTACATTGATCTCATCCAATGTATTCTTTAATACTATATCAGGAGGAAGGCCAATCCCTTCATAAGACAAACTATCCCCTAGCATCACTTTCTGTGTCGCCATGGAATAAAACCAACCATTCGCGAGCTCTCTTCCAATCAACTTGCTCTGTGCACCATTCGTAGTATCACCTACCACAGTGACATTTGGCAACACACGAAAACCCATCGTAGCTCGTTCACCCGCACTGATCGTATACCAGTCTGTTAATAAAACAATGGGCTTGTCAATATACGTCCCGCTTGGTTTTACATACCATTCATACCATTCTGTAAAATCATTTTTTCCCGGTCCGTTTTTAGTCCGGCTGCGAAAGGCAAACCGCTCTTAATCCACCAGCCTACCCATCTCGCTATAACAATAGGTGAAATCACCCCCATCATTATGCCGTAGATCAATGATGTACCCATTGACATCGCTGTACGTATTGAGAAATTCATCAAGTTCGAAAAAATTCTCCCCAACGTATTTAAAAAAAATATACCCTACATTTTCATTCTTGATTTTCATAGATATAGCTATCCTCTTCCCCCACGGCATAGCCCGGCTCGAGATAATTGCCTTTGATGACGTCCCGGTCAAATAATTCATCATCGATTTTCTGACTACGAATTCTATTTCCAAAAAAGACCTGGCGATCCGGTGCGGTAACCGTTACATGCCCATCATCCAGGGGTTCGACCATCTGGCTGAGGATAGCAAAAAGTTCGTCATCCGAGGTGCCGGCATTTACTGAAGGTCTGAATCCAGCATATTGGTCATCCCAATCGACACCACGCTCATCAAAGACAGCGTAGCTCTCATCGAATGTGTTCCAGAATTCTTCAAAGATGGCTTCAGAATTATTTTCAGGTTCCGTCTCAAAGATGCTGCTGCATCCCGGAATGATGAACAATAGAGAACCTGTAAGTATGATTTGAAAAAAGATCTTCATGTTTTTCGTTTTATAATTCAATCGATTTTTATGCTTGTCAATGATTCTACTTTTACCTGGAGTTCCTTTGCAATTGTAAACTAATCATCAGGTTGAAATGATGCTGCACGGATGTCAAAGGCAGCGGATCTGTGGCATGGATAAAGGAAAAATTCCAACCGGCGCCGATACTCCATTTTTCTGAAAGTGTATATTGATATTCAAGTCTGACATTGATATTTTGCAATTTATTCCAGGTCACAAGCTCACCATCTCCCAGATATGCAAAAAAAAGTTTTGACCCCATTATGCGAATAAATATTCTCAATAAACTCATCATCATTGGCAAGGTAGGGCGACCGTGCATATCAGGATGCAACAGGAATTTCTATTTGTCCTGTAACCTGGTGCCTTTCTGCTACCTGATAGATACCCTTATACCCGATTCCCGCTCCGAACGTCGCATAATAGCCAAAGAACCCAAAGAGCCCATAATTATAATAAGCAGGTTGGACATCTGCATTGAAAGAACCACCCACTATCGATTGAACGGTTTGATTATTACCAATTCTTTTTCCCCATCCATAATCAAGCCCGACGAACGTAAAAGAATGCGGATAGGCGGTTGCTATTGAATCAGAAAGCGATGCAAACATACCCATACAGAACCCATTACTAAAACCATTATCGATGAACCGCCAAAAATGAAGATGAATGGTAAAAAAGCTCGGATAAGTTGCTTTCGGAAATGGATTTTCCTGAAGTCTTCAAGTTCCGGTCATACACCCGTACCTTATGTATGTGGAGGCAGGTTTTTCTAGAAAACTCCAGGAAAATAAGATAAAACTTTTCAAAAAAAGATACCTCTTACACGCCTAAATCCCCTAAAGTGGGCTTCATATAATAGTAAAAGTTGAGCTTAGTTTGTAGCAAGCTCGCGTACGAAAGATCAAAGCGAGTGTATTCCAGGCGAAAGACTGAGTAGCCATTTTTGCCGGCAGGCAGCCAACTTTACGATCTTTTATTCTCGAAGCCTCTTAAGGCTTTCCGCCTCTTCAACCTTTTCCGCCTCTTCCGCCTCTTTAAATCCCTTCATGCACATTCTCTTCCTCCTCTTCTTCTGCTTCTCTTGCTGCTCGCTTGCGTTCTATGTTTTCCTTGAATTGGTCAACTTTTTCAGCAATATATTGCATTACATTTTGGCCGGCTTTGACAATCTCATCCTGGTATCTGGTGATCAGATAGGTAGCTGCGGTAAAGATGGCCAGCGTTACCCATCTTTTCATAGGTTTATTTTTCGACCCCGACATGATAGCATTGGCGATCAGGCCTGAGGCTAGTGCTGCGACTTCTTTGAGAATGTCGGATTCAGAATCAATAGAATCCGTCATACCTGCAAAAGCATTTTTGATCAGGTTGACAGGTTTAATGTTTTCGTATTGAATTTTAGCATTTTTACGCATGTCTTTCCACATGGCGTCCTGCTCCTTTTCAAGCTCTTGCACACGCGCTTGGAGCTGATCGATATCGGTGATCTTATTCATGATGTTTATCTTTTAAGATCTGAGCGATCATACCATTCATGAAGGGTTTGCGAATGAGACGGTAGCGAAAGAAATAGATGACAGCCGTGAGGCCTGCGAAGGCCGCAGCTATAATTATAAATCCCGAATACAGATTGCCTCTCAAGTGCCCGATCCATAAGGCCAGACCCATAACGAGCATAAACAATACAATAAAGAGTAACGACCCAACCACAAGACTGGAAAATAAGGAGGAAACGACTCTAGCGGTGATCCCGGTGGCACGAAGGGTATAGAGTTCAACGTTTGTTTTCACAAACTGCTCCATATCGTCCACCAATGGGATGAAGTCTTCGGTTTTTTCTTTCATCGTTGATTATCTTTTTATGTATACGCCGCTTGGCACCCAGCGTAAACCTGTAACATAAATTTTAATCAAACGTTACAAGGGAGTACGGGGCAAGCCAATCGTTTATCCATTTTACACAACGAAGATACATGAATTGAAACCGTGCGAAGCGAAAAAGTAAGGATGGCTGTGAATCCGTTGCCGATCTTCACAGCCATCCATTATAGTTATTTCATCTCCGTCAATTTTGCTTTTGACATGGTGGACTTGCCGTTGCCTTCGTGCATTTCAGCATGAAACGGGGTCTTGACCGCATCCACCATGTGGATGGCTTTTTCTTTGATACCCCCCACAAAATCTTCACTTTTGCTGGCGAATTTTTTTCGCGTGTTTGATCCTTTATCCGGAGCAAATAATACACCTATGGCAGCACCGACTGCTGTTCCGGCGACAATGCCCAATAATACGTTTGATGACTTCATGATTTCAATATTTATAGGTTAAAATAATACAAGTGTACTGACATAGTTGGTTCTATAGCCCTGCGACATCTTGTGTTTAAAGCACAGAAATTTACCCTGTCTACTCAGACAGGCTGTCTTTAATAAATAAAAAGTATAGAGGGTTGCGACTGGAATGGAAGGTTGTTTTTAAAGAAAACAATGAAACTTCCGTTGTCTGCAAGTAAAACGAACCTATTTTGCCAAATATTTTATAAAGCAAAAAAAATGTTCTTTAGTCAACGCCCAACTTTCGGAAAAACGAGTGGTGAATAGTGAATGGTGAGTGTGTTTAAGAGATGCAAAAAATAAAATTTAGAGATACACAATAAAATGCGGAGAAGCAGGAGTGCGCGATATGCCTTACGTTTCAATTTTCATTCTTCATTTTTCATTTTTCTCTCCAAACCACCTCTCCTTTCGAATTAATATACACGATCGTATTGGAAAATGCAGTTCCCACCTCCATCCTGGCCATACCGTTGTGAAAATGATTGATTCCGGCGTACTGGGGAGGTATTGCCACCTCTCCGCTGATTTTCATAAAACCCCATCTCAACTCTTCATCCTGGATAGGGATGAGTCCCATGTTCAATGATCCTACATTACGATAGGGAAGGTTGTCCAGAATGATCTCGCCTTCTTTGTCGATCACTTTCCAGATTTTGCTCTTCTTATCTTCGCTTCGGACCCATACAGTAGCATATCCTTCAGAAAAATCCCAACCGAAATCATATTCCGGAGGGATCACGTAAACGCCCTCCGCGTCGATATATCCTCCTTTGATAGTAAACCCATGTTCGGCAGAAGAATCATCTTGTAGCCACATGGCCCAAGCGACTCCATCGCTAAAATTGCCAGCGGAATGAAACTGGGCGGATATCCTAAATTGGCCGGTGGAGTCTATAAACCCTGTCTGTTCGTCTGCCCCAAAGACCGGGGCCAGCCCTTCGTTGAACCGTGGATGACTGACGACGACAGTGTATTGTGGTTGGACCACAATTGTACCTTTTGAATCTATAAACCCTGTCCAACCTCCTTGTTTTATAGCCGCATAGCCATGATGGAAATCGGCTGCGTCTTCAAACTGACATGGTATGACTTCCTTGCCATAGTGGTCGACATATCCAAAACGATCATCCTTGGATACATAAGCCATATCCCCTGTAAAACGACCAGCCTTTTGATACGTGGGCTGGATCATCCATTGACCTTTCGAATCTATAAATCCATACTTTATTCCACTTCCTGAGACAACGCCAGCCCTGGCCATTCCGCCATAAAAGTCATCTGCTTCATCGAATGTCGGAGGAATAATTATTTCTGCTTTTCGGTTGATATAACCTCACTTTTCTTTGACGCGTATAGGGTACAACGCTTCCGAGTATTGATTGCATGTGGCGAGACGATCTGCTTCGGATTCGTTTTTGTAGCTCACTTCTGTTGATTTTGTATGGCAGTTTAGTAATGAAAAAATGGCTAACAGCATTAGCATCATTGTGATGTGTTTTGATTGTTTCGTGCGTGGAGGCTAATAGAAGGCGAAAATAGGAATTGGTTGGCTTGTATAAAGTGTTCGACCGCAGCTTCGCGACGATTTGCCCTTGCGGGCGAAGACTGGGCCGCTGGGCCGGACCAAACGAACTGTGATGCAAATAAAGGGAATTAGCTTGTGAGAATTGTTCGACCGCAGTTTCGCAACGATTTGTCCTTAAGGGCGACAACACGTACTTTGATGTGTAGAAGTCATGGTGGTCCTGCGGTCGTCCCGGCTCAGCCGGTTAAAGGTGGTCACGAAGCAGTGGTCGAACACTCTATGTGCGCCCTCAATTTCTCAATTTTCAATTACCTTACCGACCCATGCCAACGATTGCCTATATCACCCCCAATTTCACCGCCAATGCTGTGCGGTTCATTGAAGCCATCACCACCCTTCATGACGTCCGTCTGGTCGTGATCTGCCAGGAATCATCTCGCCTGCTTCCGTCCTGGCTGCAAAGCCGCATCGCCGTAGCCCGCGAAGTAGCAGATGTGTTTGACAAATGGACGCTGATCAAAACACTCACTGATCTCCAGAAAATCACCGGATCATTTCACCGGATCTTAGGTGCCACTGAGCAACTCCAGGTACCAATGGCGGAAGCCCGACTAGCCCTTGGTGTGCCAGGGATGAATACTGAAAGTGCACTCAATTTCAGGGATAAGGCCAGGATGAAAATGTTGTTTAATGAAAATAAAATCCCTTGCGCCAGGCATGCCTTGACGCATGATCTCGAAGGCGCTTTAGAGTTTACAAAAAAATGCCACTATCCTGTTGTCGCCAAACCTGTCGCCGGCGCCGGATCCCAGACCACCTATCGCGTCAGCAGTGATGAAGAAATGTATACTGCCTTCTCTTCCCTTGGCCATGCCGTCGCTGAAGGCGTGATCATCGAAGAATTTATCCAGGGGGAAGAATTTTCACTAGATACTTTTTCACTCAATGGAAAAATTCTTGGCCAGACCATTAACCATTATTATCCAACGCCCCTTGAAGCCATGAACAATCCATGGATCCAGTGGCGTGTCATCCTCCGCAAAGAGCACAACGGAAGGGCATTCGATGATATCCGCAAAGCCAGTAAAAAAGCCCTTGATGTCCTCGGCATGAAAACAGGCCTCAGCCACATGGAGTGGTTTAGAAGAAAAGACGGAAGCATAGCTATCTCCGAAATTGCAGCACGTCCACCTGGCGCTCAGTTTACCACGCTGATTTCCCGTGCATGCGATTTCGATGTGGTGCGTGCCTGGGCAAGACTCATGATCTATGACGAACCCGTCAACACTGAAATAAAATATAGTAGCGGTGCCGCATACTTTCGCGGACAGGGAGAAGGCCACGTGACGCAAGTAGATGGACTCGATATCATACGCTCAAGATATGCTGATATCATCACAGACATCCGAGTGCCTAAAGCAGGTCAGGAAAAATCCCTGAGTTATGAAGGAGAAGGATTTGTAATTCTCCGCCATCCGGATGCAAAAGTGGTAGAAGCCGCGTTACAGGATATTGTGGAGACGGTGAGAGTCGTCCTCGTGTGATGTGTTCGACGATTGCTTCGCGACGATTTGCCCACGCGGGCGACAACACGCTCCTTGATGCAATTGGGTTGTATTTACTTGTGTGATGTGTTCGACGACTGCTTCGCGACAACAAGGGCCGCTGGCCCCGACTCACACACCGTGATGTAATTGCATACGTGATGTATAAATAGATTAGTGATGCATCATTTTACCATCATGATTCGTGTGGTCGCCCGAATGAGTTGTCGTCGTCCGCCAGAGGCGGGCATGTCGTCGCGAAGCAGTCGTCAAACAAGTTTAGTGGGTAGGTGATTTGAGTATTTTTCAAGCTGATTCAATAGTACAAGCAGTCTGATAATTAATCAATTTTGGGTATGGAAAGTAAAGAAGTCCCTTCTGACGACTTACGGAGCAGTGCCGAAACAGGATTTAGGCGCAGTCGTATTATCGGCACCACACCAGAAGGTCAGGAGGTCACTGAATATACGCTGACCAATAACCAGGGTCTGGTCATGAAAGTGATCAATTATGGATGCACGATCACCTCTCTGATGGTCCCGGATCGCAATGGTGTACTAGGAGATATTGTCCTGGGGTTTGATCATCTTGAAGGATACCTGCAGTCAGATCAATCGATTGGTTGCGTCGTAGGACGATATGCCAATAGAATCGCCAAAGGAAAATTTTCAATAGAAGGGAAGGAACATCAGCTATGTATCAATCTGCCACCGCATCATATTCATGGGGGTCTAAAAAATTTCGGGAGGGTCGTATGGTCTTCGGAGGAAGTCCAGGAAGAAGAAGGCGTTGGAATTTTATTTAGTCATTTAAGTCCTGACGGTGACGAGGGCTATCCGGGTAATCTGAAGGTAGCAATAAAATATTTTTTAGGAAATGACAATACACTCTCTTTCGAATATTTCGCGACTACAGATCAAGACACCATCATCAATCTGACCCAACATTCGTATTTCAATCTCAACGGAGGGAAAAGAGACGTCCTTGATCACGAGTTGACAATCTTTGCAGATCATTTTCTCCCGGTAGATGAATCAATGATTCCAACAGGAGAAATCCAGAATGTTTCAGAAACGCCATTTGATTTTAGAAAACAAAAACATGTAGGGCGCGATATTGATCTGGTTGATTCCCAGTTGAGGATCGGGCACGGGTATGATCATTGCTGGGTGATCCATCCAATTGGTAAATATCTGAGAACAGCCGCAAAACTATGTGATAAAGGAAGTGGACGAATCATACAGGTGTATACGACTGAGCCGGGCATTCAGCTATACACAGCAAATTTTCTAAAAGAAACTGTACCGGGAAAAAATAATATCGAGTTGATACCACGTATTGGCTTATGTCTTGAAACGCAGCATTTTCCGGATTCCCCACATCATCCGGAGTTTCCAAATGTCATATTAAAAAAGGAAGAAGATTATTATTCAAAAACCCTGTTGAGTTTTTCATTGTAAAGTGCTGGTTCCTTTGCTGTCTGTAGAATCATCTAAGATTTACAACGACACAATCTTTATCTCAACCCGTTGATTCTTCCGACGTCCGTCTACTGTTTGGTTAGTCGCAATAGGCTGGCGCTTGCCGTATCCTTTATAAGAAATGCGCGATTGTTGGATACCTTTTTTGTATAGATATTCAGCGATGTCTTTAGCGCGGGCTGTGGAGAGTTTGTCACAGTACGCATCCTCTGGAAGACTATTCGTGTGGCCGCCTATTTCGATCTTCACCTTATCATTGTCATGGAGAAAGGTGTATATCTCCTCGAGGACGGCATACGATTCCGGTTTGATCGTCGAACTATCTGCGTCGAAATACAACTTGTCTACACGGATCGTTTGTCCTACAGCAATGGTGGCAATATCAAGTGTTTTTAAAACCTTCTCGCCTTCCATGTTCAAACTTGAAGTAGCTATACATCCGTTGGCATCCATGACGGTGATAGCATGTGAACCTTCAGGCAGTGTCATGGCCTGTGCAGTTGTTTCGCCATTGCTCCATTTATACGTATACGGTTCTACACCTCCTTTTACAGTAGCTGTAGCTTTTCCATCTGTCGCGAGTATGTCAGTGGATTTTGAATTGATCGTCGGATTTATACTTAATACCGGAGAGGCGGGGATTATGCCGCTGGAGAGAATCGTTTTGCCCATTTGGTCGGTCACGGTGACCTGGTACAAGCCAGCAGGTAAGCCTATAATTTCTTCACCGGTATTTGGAGCAACGCTCCATATGTAACTGTATGGAGGTACCCCGCCTGCTGCTTTGACCAACAAGTGTCCTGTATTCATACCTGGGCAGACGGGAGTTGATTTAACTTCCACTACGGCGGCCAGTTTGTCTCCCTTCACTTCAGGCATGACTACCTTTGTCGTATCTTCTATGACTCTTGATAATCCATTGTGCCCAGCCATCCATACATTTTTACCGGGCCCTTGTGAAAGCAGAATCATTTGGTCTGTAGTGCCTCCTTCGTTCATGCTAATGATTTTTTCCTGGTACGGATCATACTTGACCAGCATATCCGAAGCGATATAGAGGATGCCTTTCGAGTCGGAGGATAATGCTTTGACAGGACCCTGGACCAGATCGCGCCATGCATCGATCGGAAACCAGCGGTTATATGAATTGACCAACCACATATTGCTGTCGGCTGCCATCCATGCTCCTTCAGAGGTAGAAGTGATCGCGGTTACAGCCTGTTCCTCTTCGTACAGTTTCCATTTTTTACCCTCGATGCGGACTACACCGGCCCTGGATCCTATCCAACGGACACCGGATGGATCGGTATGAATAAAGGTGATCTCATTACTCTCCAACGTACCATCCTCTGTCGTATAATGATTTACGATTTTTTCCTGGGGTATGGAAACGGTTGAAACACCGTTATTGGTGCCGACCCAGATCATGGTTTTCGTAACATCCATACATGTTGCTCCTGTCCCGGCTTCCACCGTTATCACCTTACCTGTAGCGGTAAAACGTATAGCTCCGTCTTTGGATAGCATGATCAGACCATAATCCTGAGACCAATCCACATCCATGATCTGATCACCGACAGACATAGGCTGAGCTTGATTACTATTGGACGGAATCATGAATACGTCAACGCTGGTAGCTACATAGAGATTTCCTGTTCCATCATGCGTGATCGCCCTGTATTGAACCTTTGGGGGGATACCTTCGATTTGTTGGACGGCTTTGAGGGACTGGGCGTTGAGCGTGACAGAAAGGAAAAAGGCAAGGATACCCGGAAGAATCTTTTTTATAATTGGCATACGTAATGTTTCTTTTATATTAAACGGTCCTTACATGTCCCGATATTGGATAACTGTTAATGGTGTGTAGATAGTATATCGTTATTCGGGCGCTAAGATAAAATTAGATTCTCTCGGTCGTCATATTCTACCGAAAGCTTGACTTTCATACCCAATGCATTCATGAGCGAGAGGATCGTAACGAGGCGGAAGTCTTTCGTGTTATTTTCAATCTTCGAGATCTGTGCTTTTTGCACACCAACAAGGGCGCCAAGTTGTTCTTGACTTAATTTTTTACGTTTACGAGCTTCTTTAATCATGGAACCAAGGATGTCCATCCGAAGTTCGTATTCAAATTTTTCTCTTGACAGAGTGCCCCGTTTACCAAAAACTTCATCCGTCAGGTCATCAATAGATTTCAGTTTCAATTTGGTCTTTACCATTTCAATGCGTGTTTAAATAATTTGTTCTCAATCGTTGTGCTTTTTCAATTTCTTTCAATGGTATTTTCTGGTTGCGTTTATATATTCCATGTGTACATACGACAAGGGCCTTTTCGCTTGGGCTCCAGAAAGCCAATAATCTTAACTGTTTTTTGGCATACTCAGTTCTGAATTCCCAAATATTCCTGTTCACTTTCTTAAACAATGTTGAGTCATTTACTAGCCTTGATTTCTCCATGATATATGAAACCTTAGCTTTGGTTTTCTCATCAAGGCTTTGAATAAAATGCCAGGCTTCATCCAGAAAAAGGACGTCAAATCTAGTTTTCATCTGGTGAATTCAAACTATAGGTTACAATGATACAAAAGTTTCCTTTAAGGGATACTTTCTTTTAGCATTAAGACCCTTAATTTAGGGTGTGTCTGAACCAAAAGCACCCTTAAACCTGATGCGCGCTATATTTCAGTATAAATTACACCATGAAACGTAAAATCAGAATGGGCATGATCGGCGGTGGCCGTGGCGCATTTATAGGTGCGGTGCACCGAATGGCCGCTGCCCTGGACGGGCAGATCGAGTTGGTATGCGGGGCATTTAGCTCCGACCCGGAACGATCAAAGCTGAGTGGCGCAGACTTGTTTCTTCCTCCGGAAAGGTGTTATGGCTCCTATCAAGAGATGATACAAACTGAAGCTTCATTGCCTGCTGAAATCAGAATGGACCTGGTCTCCATCGTCACACCCAATCACCTGCATTTTGCTCCAGCGATGATGGCTCTCGAACATGGTTTTCATGTCATCTGCGACAAACCGGTCTGTCTGACAATTGAAGAAGCCAGGACACTACAGCAAAAAGTTAAATCATCTGGTCTCTTATTTGCGCTGACACATACCTACACAGGCTATCCAATGGTAAAGCAGGCAAGGCAAATGATCGCCCATGGGGAGTTAGGAAAAATTAGAAGAGTAGTCGTTGAATATCCACAAGGTTGGTTGAGTACTCCACTCGAAGCTGAGCAGCAAAAACAAGCTGCATGGCGCACTGATCCTAAACGTGCGGGAGTTGCAGGGGCTATGGGCGACATCGGCACGCATGCCGAAAACCTGGTGGAATATATCACAGGTCTGCGGATTGAAGCATTGTGCGCTGATCTACACACGCACATACCCGGACGGGCATTGGATGATGATGGCAGTGTGTTACTGCGTATGAATAATGGTGCCCGTGGTGTGTTATATGCAAGTCAGATTTCAGCCGGGGAAGAAAACAATCTTCGTATCCGTGTCTATGGTGAGATAGGCAGTCTGGATTGGTCACAAATGGAACCCAACTCGCTGATCGTTCGGTGGCTTCATCAGCCCATCCAAATCTTTCGCTCAGGTGGTAGCGGTGTTAGTCCTGAAGCACAAGCGCATACACGCGTTCCTGCAGGTCATCCTGAAGGATATATTGAGGCCTTTGCCAATCTCTACAGAAATCTTGCATACGCTCTGCAGGCCCGCATTTCAAATGAAAAAGTTGATCTATTGTATCTCGATTTTCCTACTATTGATGATGGCGTGAGAGGGATGGAATTTATTGAAGCAGTGGTGCGGTCTGGAAATGAAGAAATGATCAAGTGGATACACCTGCCTAATGCAGATTTAAAAATAGATACACCATACTAATAGGAGTATATAGGTAAATAAATTTATTTTAGATAGGTGAGAATTATGTAATTATATCAGCCAATTATGTAACGTAATGGATGGTGTATAAAGTAGCTTTACAAGAGCAAATAAATTAATTATAAAGATCTTTAGTTTTTTTTGGGGGTGTTATGCATTGACCACTTTAATTTTTGTGCAAAAATTATCTTGCCTGGGAAAGAAGTGGTTTTTTCATGGGGTAAATTCCCCAAATTAAGGATACATCAGGTCATCCTTTGAAAGAAACATTGTGCAACAAGTAAAAAATACAAACTTATTTATCCTGTTTGGTATGCCTGTCCTCTTCAGTAAAATGTTGTATTCGTTTTTCGTGACGGGTTTTTTCTTCATTGTACGCCGCTGATCCACCTTTAGGAATAGATAAAGACCTCCAATCGCCTTCATTGAATAATCTTGCCAGGTAAACGATCTGACCTACATGATAAGCATAATGAGCAAGTTGTCGCATAATAGCATCCAATATGGTCTGTCCCATATTGCGGATATAAATAGTTTGGCCGAAATCCTCCGGCCTCAACATGCTTAAAGCATTAAACAAACAAGCCCATCCTTCTTCCCACAACTTACCTACTTCTTCACGAGTGCCCATGGTTTCATTAAATTCTTCATCGCGCTGACGCCACTCTTTTTCACCATCTGTCGTCAGAAAATCTGTCCACCTGGAAAGCATGTTGCCATGAAGGTGTTTGATGATGATACTGATGCTGTTGCTCTTTTCATCAGGTGTATAAAAAAGTGCATCATCATCGATTTGCGCGATGGCTTTTTCTCCGAGCGTCTTATAATATTCAAATACGCTGATGGTGTTTTTCAATGTCGTTTCATCAATCATGTAATAAAGCTAAGGAAAAGGCTGAGGCGAAGGCTAAAATGGTTGATGTACATCTGTGAATCAACTGCTCACTAAACTTGTTCGACGACTGCTTCGCGACGACATGCCCGCCTCCGGCGGGTGACCAAACGAATCATGACGCTAAAATGAAGCATCACTAATCTATTTATACATCACGCAAGCCATTGCATCACCTTGCGTGTGGCCATAACGCTATGCAGGATATCTCGTCGCGAAGCAGTCGTCGAACACATCACGTTTGTAACAGTATCTTTACCCCATGGATTTAAAATCAATTCTCGACGAAGCCTTGCTTGTCGCCAACGAAGCTGCAGCTTTCATTCATTCTCAGGCAGGTAAAGTAACTGCAGAAGATGTTATTACCAAGTCAAGAAACAGTCTGGTGAGTTATGTGGACCGAACCGCAGAAGAGATTCTTGTAAAAGGGCTGGGCAAAATCATTCCCGATGCAGGTTTTATCACAGAGGAGGGAACAGTTACACAACAAAAAGCTGAATACACATGGGTGATCGATCCACTGGATGGAACCACCAATTTTTTACAACAAATACCCGTATACGCCGTATCGATAGGATTAGTGTATCGTGATGAGATCGTAGTGGGTATCGTGAGTGATGTGGAGCAAAAAGAAACCTTCTATGCCTGGAAAGGTGGTGGTGCCTGGTGCAATGGAAAAAAAATATCCGTGTCGGGTAGAACAGAGGTTCAGGAAGCAGTGGTTGCGACCGGATTTCCTTATGCTTCGAGAGATGTCCTTCCCCAGCTTACAGCCGTTTTTGAGTTTTTTCTTAAGAATGCAAGCGGCATACGCAGGTTAGGCTCTGCAGCCATTGATCTGGCTTACGTAGCCTGTGGTAGATTCGATGTGTATTATGAAACCACGCTCAATCCATGGGACATCGCGGGAGGGATCCTGCTAGTCCAGGAGGCTGGTGGAATCGTAACTGATTTTTCAGGTCAGCAAAATATGATGGATAACGGTCAGATCATTGCTGCACCTGGTCAAATCCATGGTGCTGTGGAAGGGCATATCAGGTCCATATTCGGGACTTAGTCGACGACGACCTTGATCAGGTCTATTTGGATTCGAGTTACGGGCCACTTTTCTACACCAGACACTATCTTTATCTTTTCTCAGACGAATACCGCAGTATGCAATTCAGTGAAAATCTGGCGCAAGCCATTCGATCCGTAAGGGCTAACTCGCTCAGATCCGTGCTCACACTACTGATTATTGCCTTTGGGATCATGGCGTTGGTGGGCATCCTGACGTCCATCGACGCGCTTCTTCTTACCATGAATGACAATTTTTCACGCATGGGGGCCAATTCGTTTGAAATCCGGCCTAAGGGGTTTAGTGTTCATTCACGTAGAGATGGGAGGCAAGAAAAAAAGGGGGATCCCCTTGATTTCAGACAGGTCATGGATTTTAAGGAACGTTATGATTTCCCATCTGCACAAGTTTCCGTTTCCGGCTTTTGCACCTTTAGTGCAACGCTGAAGCACGGCAATGAAAAAACAAATCCAACGGTATTGGTTTTTGGGGTTGATGAAAACTACCTGGACGTCCAGGCCTTTGACCTGGATTATGGGAGAAATTTTACCAGTGTAGAGCAGGAATCAGGCACTAACGTGACTATCGTCGGGATGGATATCGTCAACGACCTCTTTAATAAGAATGCTTTGGCCGCAATGGGTCAGGAGATCACGATAGACAACAGGCGATTTACCATTGTTGGAATTCTTAAGTCTAAAGGAGCTACCATGAACCAAAGTGCTGACCGAAGAGTGCTGATCCCGCTTTATACTGAGCGACAATTGTATGGATATG
Organism: Chitinophagales bacterium; assembly: GCA_038203965.1. Classification (GTDB taxonomy): domain Bacteria; phylum Bacteroidota; class Bacteroidia; order Chitinophagales; family Saprospiraceae; genus Opimibacter. Next base: position 28,486 of record JBBRDL010000017.1, read on the forward strand.
CCAACAAAAATTATGATATCGATATATCCATTGCTTCAGCGACGTTACTGGATGATGCCATATCAGATGCTACAGGTGTCATGCGCAATATCAGGAAGCTGCGGGCTGCAGATGATAATGATTTTGAAACCAAGCAGAGCGATGGGCTGATGAATATGCTCAAAGAAAACACAGTGACTATCCGGCTGGCAGCCATCGGCATCGGATTGATCACCCTTATCGGGGCAGCTATCGGGCTGATGAATATCATGCTTGTCTCCGTCACCGAACGCACACGTGAAATAGGTATCAGCAAAGCACTTGGTGCTACACGTGCAAATATCCTGACGCAGTTTTTAACAGAAGCAGTAGTCATCTGCCAGATCGGGGGCCTGGTAGGTATTGTCCTGGGGATATTGATGGGCAACGGTGTGGCCTTGCTGCTGGGTGGTAAATTTATTATCCCCTGGGCATGGATTATTCTCGGTTTTATCACCTGTATGATTGTAGGCCTCGTATCCGGACTCTATCCAGCACTGAAAGCTGCAAGACTTGATCCTATCGAGTCGCTGAGATATGAATAAAGAAGAAGAAAATCAACTGTGCCTGCTTATATGTTTCATCGCTTCGCGAACCGTCAATCCGGAAAAGGTGTGCTTATTAAGAAACGCTATGACATGATCAGGATATAGTTTAGCGTGTTGACGCAGCGCCCATCCACATGCTTTCCGTAGAAAAAATTCCTTGCTGTCTTTAACATGCGTGATCATCTCAAATAATAATTTTTCATCCGTCGTTTCTTTGTAAAAGAGCTGGTGAATAATAGCCACCCGTTGCAGCCATATATCCTCCGACGCAATCCACTTAAGTGCATAGGCGTGTTGTAATTCCGGAAATCTTTTAAAATGCATTCCCACTAATTTGGCAATCCAGTCTACCGAATCCCACCATGAATTAGTGATGATGGTTATTTCCAGTACGTTGATCCATGCTTTGTTTTGGTCGGGCAACATACGTTGCATCATTTCAATACTTACATACTGGATTTCGCGATATTCCTGGTCATAACACAGTCCTACAAACCTTTTTAGGGAGGTGCTTGTATACATACCATGCGTTGAAAAAAATTCTTTTGCCAGCGCCATCCAATGTGGAGCTCCCAGGCCATAATATTCAAACTTATACTTCATGTAGGCCCGTTGCTGTTCAGCGCGATGCGGATCACCTTCATTAAGGAATCTGTCTGTGATCAACTGAAGGTATTGCTCAGGTGTGATTTCAGGAGGAAATGATTTCATTCGGGTCAAAAGCGTATTTTGATCAGCAGGCGAAAGCGTAAGCGGTAAGCAGATTGCTATATAAAATCTGAATAGATGGTCACTGGTAAAAGGAGTAACAACCTACCTAGTCCACCTTTTTGTACAACACATAAAATTCGGGATCTCCTGTAAAGGTTTTGATGTTAGTGCTGTGTTGGAGTTCCTGCCATTGAATGGTAGGATTGATCCAGACTTTTTCTCCACCATTGACCGAAACCCTTACAGGCATATTAAATCCATCAACGATTTTGGAATACCGGTAGTTAACTTTTTTTCCTTTCAGCTCAAACTCTACCACGGGTATGCGGGTATCTCGGAGATACTGATTAAAAAAAGCGGTCAGATCCTTGCCTGTATGTTTGGCCATATATTTTTCGATCTGTTCGGTCGTTACTGTTTGGTGATAGAAATCACGTTGAAGTCCTCGTAGCACACTTCTCCATTTTTCATCATCACCGATCCAGGTTCGCAGGGAGTGCAACATGTTTCCCCCTTTGTAATACATATCTCCGGAACCTTCTTTGTTGACGTTATACGGGCCTATGATTGGTATATCATTCCTGATACCGGATCTTGTACCGATGACATATTCTCGCGCAGCCTGCTGACCAAAATGATAATCAAGAAAGAGGGACTCGGCATAATTAGCAAACGATTCGTGAATCCACATATCGGCAATGTCCTTATAGGTGACACTGTTAGCCCACCATTCATGCGCTGTTTCGTGCACAATGATAAAATCCCATTTCAGCCCCCAACCGGTACCTGACAGATCTGTGCCTTTATAACCCATTTTGTATTCATTGCCATAGGTGACACTGCTCTGGTGTTCCATACCGAGATAAGGGACTTCTACAAGTTTAAACCCATCTTCATAAAAGGGATATGGCCCAAACCAATATTCAAATGCTCTGATGGTGCGATGTGCATCTTCAAAGTGTTTCCTGGCTTTTTCATAATTGTCTTGCAATACATAAAAGTCCATATCGAGGACCCCATTCTCTCCATGGAGTGTATCAGACCAATGCGCATACTTGCCTATATTGGCATTGACACCATAGTTGTTGATAGGATTGGAGACAAACCAATGATACGTTCTGCGGCCATCGGGGAGATAATCAATATGTCTGAGTCGTCCGTTGGACACTTCTGACAAAGAAGAAGGAACGGTGATCCGTAAAAGCATACTATCCGGTTCGTCGTACATATGATCCTTACATGGCCACCAGACACTTGCACCAAGACCCTGGCAGGACGTGGCTACAAACGGGTAGTCATTATTGTCTTTCGACCAGGTGAGTCCGCCATCCCATGGAGGTCTGACGGCGACTACGGGTATACCTTCATACTGAATTGTAATTTTCTCCCGGTCTCCTGCGGCCAATGGATATGGAAATCTGATCCAATAGACATCACCTTCTCTTGTGTACGTCAGCTTTTGGCCTTTAAAATCTACATACGTGATCTTCAGTGGTTCCTGGAGATCAATCTGCATCACCTGCTGCGGTGCAGTCACAAAAAAATAAATCGTATTAGTGCCCTTTATGGCTTTGTTGTTGATATCAAAATCTATTGCCAGATCGTAATAGCTGAGATCCCACCATGCACGTTCGGGGGTGATACTGCCACGTAGGGTGTCTTGATGGGTGAAGGGTTGAGCGGTCAGGTTTATAGACAGAGTAAAGCCTAAAGCAAAAGAGAAGAAAATATTTTGCATACCGAGTTGGGTTATTTACTTAAATCAATTGTTTGTTCTTATTAAACGTAGTCCTTCGTGTAAATGTATCAAATGGGCTATATAGAAAAGATTTTCTTTAAAGCCTCCAATCTTGTACCTGGACCATAGTGGGTCATGATAAAATGTCGTGCTTTTATTCCCATTTCATTCTTTTGATCATAAGCTATAGCCGACCGTATGGTATCGAGGATGACTTCATCTTTTCGTTCTTCAACGATAAAACCATGGGAGGAGATTATTTCCGGGATAGCTGCCACTTTCGAACCAATGGGAATACATTCACAGAGCATGGCTTCACACACGGCATTTGGTAGTCCCTCAGCTATGGACAACTGCAAATAGAACTGGTGCGCGCTTAGATATTCGGGAATACGGGCGTGCGGAACGGGAGGAATAAGTGTAACATTATGTGGTGGTTTTACCGGAAAATCATCAGGATCACAGCCGACAATGGTAAAAGGGAGTTCAGGAAAGTGTGTTGCTATCATAATGGCTTTATCTATCCCTTTCCGCATATAGGATGTCCCTCTGATGTCAAAAGCAATGGTGATAAAGCTATTTTCCACCCTTTGTATATCCCGTCTGAAAAACAGCCCGGGGTCATATTCGGTAGGCACTACCGTATAAGGTGTCGTAAGATTTTTACACCAATGATAGATGCCTTGTGTGATGGAATCCTCTTTATAATATGTGGCTTCTGTTTTGATCAGGTTAGATGAAACAGGAACCAACATAGAAGCGTTTCCAGCAGAAATACAAGTAGCCTTACCGTAAAATTTCCTGGTGAAATTACCGTAGTGAAATGAGGGATATTTAAAACAATCAGTACCTCCTAGAAAAAGCACGCATTTTTTTCCGGTCCATTTTGCAAATAAAGAAGGTAGCACACTGTGATATCCTGCAAAAAAACAGGCAAAATGTGAGTACTTCCACCCAAAAAGGATCAGGTATAGCGCCTGTCGAATAAATAGAAACGGAAGCACTGATTTTCGCCAGGCTGGAAAGTAATACGGCGTGACCGTGAAGACGTCGGCCAATCTTTTCAGATCTGTCTGAACAAACGACCTGGCCTGAACATAGGTGTATAGAATATGTGATTCTTTAGTTCCTTTCTTCATCTCTGATTTACTTCAACAATGACCTGATCAAAGACATGATCAGTTTTGCAGATTTGGTTTGTGCATACTCTTCCTCCCATAGAACGGATGTGTGTAAAAATAAGGCAAATTTAGGAGGAGCACACTGCAGTCGAACATAAAGCATATATATCACCTTGAATGCTGCTATCTGCGAGCCCGAACTATTGAACATAATCAGTATGTTTACGGCAAGAATGATAGGGGTTTCCTAAAAGGAACATAAACAGGTTTTGTGCGATGCCTTCAAATACAGAAGTAAAAGAATTTTATGATGCATTCACCGGCTATGAGCTGAAGAGTGGTGTCAACCTCAGGCATCTTCATCTCTTCAACAGCATTGTAGCTACTGGGCTGCGCCGTCATCATCATGTACTGGAGATTGGTTGTGGTATTGGGCAACTTACAGGCCTTTTGCATCAATATCTCCGGAAAGGGGAAATCATGGCTGTGGACATCAGCCCTCAATCCGTGGAGATCGCGAAGAAAAGGATTGGCCCATCCACCCGAATTACATTTGCCGTATCGGATATGACTACCTTCCTACCAGGAAAAACCTTTGATTACATTATTCTACCTGACGTTCTAGAGCATATTCCTCTGGAAAATCATTTTGCACTTTTTGGACTGCTTTCAACGTGTATGCATGCCCAGGGTAAGATTATAATTCATATTCCTCACCCTGATCTTATTGAAAATGATCGTCTGCATCAACCGGACATTTTACAGATTATTGACCAGCCTATTCCTGCTGACCTAATGATGAAAAATGCCTATGCTCATGATTTGCAACTGGTCGAATACAAAGCTTATTCGTTATTTCACGGGACACCTGATTATATATTCATTCACTTCCGGAAAAATATACTTCCGGAATATCCGAAATATAGTAAGATGAAAATTATTTTAAATAAATCGATTGCACGGCTTATACGTGTATATAATGTATTGTTTGGATAGTTCCAACGAAGGATAAATATTCTGCAGATGAATATTCCATAGCCAGTAAAAATCAAATCCCTATATCTCTTAAGCTCAATCTACGTCATGTCGCTGTCAAGTAAAATCGTGAACCTCTCTAACCGGATGACGAAATCCTTCCGTAGAAAACTGTTTGATCATTATCCACGGGCTCCTTTCGAAGAGAAACACCTAAACCATCTTACGAGTCTTACTTCGCGAATGGAGTTGTTGAAACGTCTTCCTCAAAATGGTATAGTAGCTGAAATTGGCGTCAATAAAGGTAATTTCTCTAAAGAAATACTTTCCTTGTGTGCCCCAGAGAAGCTAGTATTAATGGATATATGGGCATCTAAACGATACCATGGTGGATTGTTTGATGATGTCAAGAAAAAATTTGAGTCCGAAATTTCGATTGGCAAAGTAGAAATCATCCGTGATCTTTCATTCGGCGGTATAGCTAACTGTCCGGATCAATATTTTGACTGGGTCTACCTGGACACTGACCATACATTTGATACCACTCGTCGCGAACTTGAGTTGTTGCGTCCCAAAATGAAAAAGGGAGGCATCATAGCTGGCCACGATTACATCATTGGCAACTGGAATGCGGGATACCGATATGGAGTCGTTGAAGCCGTTCGCGAATTTTGTCTTACGTACAATTGGGAAATGATCTTTCTCACGCATGAACTGGAAGATCACCCAAGTTTTGCCATACGGGAAATTGAATAATCCTCTTTCAGTTTTAATGAAAATTTGTACTCAGCATTGAGTCGCTTTTGCTGACGGCTATTATCTCTCCACATCAACTTTACTTTTCGGAATCGGGGGACCTAGGACAATGGGTCCATCTATTGAAACCAATACATTGTCCTCTATGCGTATGCCGGTAAAGTGTCGGTAAGGATCAAGCTTGTCATAACAAATGAAATCAGAAAACTTCTTTTCACTTTGCCACATGTCGATCAGTTCAGGAATAAAATATATGCCGGGCTCAACCGTGATGACAAAACCAGGTTCCAATGCCCGTGCCATACGCAGATAGGCAGTACCAAATTGTTTGCTTCGTTGGACCGTATCATCATACCCGACATTATTCTCCCCAAGACCTTCAAGATCATGCACATCAAGTCCGATCATATGACCTAATCCATGTGGAAAAAACAATGCATGAGCCCCTGCTGCGACGGCTTCGTCAATGTCGCCTTTCATCAGGCCGAGTTGCTTCAGTCCTTCTGTAATAATACGTGCTGCGCCAAGGTGAATATCTAGATACCGCACTCCGGTTTTGACAGCATGGATGGATTCCGTCTCTGCCTTAAGCACCAGGTCATAGATGTCAGCCTGTATTGGCGTAAATTTTGGACTTACAGGATAACTCCTTGTAATATCTCCGGCATAGCCCATCTTGTTTTCAGCACCTATGTCGCATAGCAACATATCCCCTTCTTTCAGCAGACGGTGATATTCATTATTGTGAAGGGTCTGGCCTTGCACAGTGCAGATAGCCTGGTAAGCTAACCTTGCCTGATTAGCAAATGCCACGCCTTCTGCTATGCCTCTGATTTGCGCTTCATATTTGCCGGGAGCTATTGATTTCCTGATTTGGGTATGGATGGCGGCTGTGATGTAAAGCGCCTCCTCCATCTGTTCTATTTCTTCCGGAGCCTTGCGAGCGCGTTGATTGATCACGGTATGAACGAGTTGCATCGAGTGATCCTTTTTTACGGCATCCGTTGTCTTGTCTAAAACATCTGCGAGATAAAAAATGCGATCTGCATGATGCTGCGGCAGGTAGTGTATCGTTTTTCCTGTCAGCCAACCCTTTAAAGCGTTTGTACTGATATAGTCATCCGCACCGATTTGATGCACTCGTTCTGTCATGGTCGCCTGAGGTCCCATCCATACCACATCTTCAATATCAGCATCATTGCCGACTAAAAATGATTTGCCTCCATCTGCATCAATGATGCCGGAAAGACCTGGTTGAGCATGGCCGAAATAATATAAAAAAGTACTGTCCTGCCGAAACGGATACGTATTACCTGTATAATTGAAGGGCTGGTCTGTTGCACCCGGAAAGAATAAGGCACCTGCACCCATCTTTCGCATTAGGGATTGGCGACGTGCAGTATAGATTGAAGCGTCAAAAAGTCTCATAAAGCGAAAGATAGAAAATTAACGCATGTTAGAATACGTCATTTGTTCAACAATTTTTTCCTTACCCTAGAAATATCTAAACAAGATATGCATCTTTAGGTAGAGCCCTTTCGGTTTTTTGTTATTACTGTTGCCATAACCAAAGGTTTGCCAATGAAAAATCTTCTGTTTATTCTCCTTGTCTTCGTAAGTATGGCAGAGGCCTTTGCACAGGACAAAGATCTCCTGGTTGTTGCAACTTCAGGATCCTCCTACCAGATGAAAGATATTTTTCTTGATTGGACGCTCGGTGAAGTTGTCATCCAGTTTCTGGATAATCCTTCCACGCTTTTATCTCAGGGTTTTCATCAGTCTGCCTATTCTTTGACATCCATTAATCCCATTCCGGTAACAGTTGGAATAATGCTTGTCCTACCCAATCCATTTTCAGATGTTTTAGAGGTCAAAATGACTTATCAGGAAATAAAAAAAGGGCAGGTTGAATTATTTGACATTAACGGTAAACAACTCTGGAAAAAGCCATTTGAAGGAATGGAAATAGTGGAGAAACATTCCACTTCATCTTTGCCTTCTGGTCAGTATTATTTTGTTGTGTCACTTTCAGAAGATTCCTTTTTGTATTCCTATCCCATTATCAAAATATAATTTTATGAAAAGTACTATTTTATTGATCAGTGTATTTGTCCTTTGTGTGTCCGTTTACGGTCAACCACCGCAGGCTTTTAACTACCAGGGCATCGCGCGTGATGGTTCCGGATCACCCTTGGTCAACCAGAATATTTCGCTTCGTATTATCATTCTGCAAGGTGCTTTGCCGGGAACCGAAGTTTATAAAGAAACGCATAATGTCAAGACAAATATGTTAGGGCTTTTCACCATTGAAGTGGGTCACGGAACCTTACAGATCGCCCTTTTCGAAAATATCGATTGGGGCTCAGGTGATCATTATATACAAATAGAAATGGATCCTGCCGGTGGCAATGACTTCACTAAATTAGGTGAATCGCAATTGTTATCTGTTCCTTATGCTTTGTATGCAGGAAATGGATCGGGTGGTGAAGATGTTTGGCAAAAAAATCAGCGAGGAATTCATTTTAATGAAGGCAATGTTGGAATCGGTACAAATAATCCTGCACAAAAACTTTCTATACAGGGTAACAATGCAACTGGTGAAGACCGCTACTATGTAAATCTACACAACCAATCTACCTCTGACCGTTCTTTGGTTTCAATAAACCTGAAAGCAGGACAATCAAATGCTTTTACATCACTTCAACATATTGCTGAGACGTATAATTATGAAGGCGATAAATATACCAATTTTGGACAATTTGAGTCTTCGGGTCGTGGACTGATCCTTCGTGCCAGTCATCAGCAAGGGATTATTAAATTCCTCGCCGGTGGTAGTCCTTTATCTCCATCGGAGCGTATGCGCATAACCTCAAGAGGATATGTGGGGATCGGCACTGAAAATCCGGGTAATTTAGTATCAATTGATGGAAACGTTGGGACAGGAGATGAACGATTTTTTATCGCTGTCAATAACCGCTCGCTCTCCAATCGCTCTTTTGCTGCCATAAAGTTTACAGCCGGAGAAGGTACATCCATGACGACCTTTGGTCACAATTCAGAAACGTACGATGCCGATAACAATGGGACTGCTGATTTTGGCGGAATTTTCTCAAGGGGTGCAGGAATTCATTTTACAGCCGGCGGCGATGAAGGATTAATCAAATTCATGACCGGTAGAAATAATATTGGTTATGCCACTGAGCGCATGCGGATTTCAACTGAAGGAAATCTTGGCATAGGCACAAAGGATCCTGTCACTCGTCTTCAGGTAACAGACGGCGATGTCTATATAGAAGATATCAATAAGGGTATCATCATGAAATCACCAAACGGAAACTGCTGGCGACAAACCATAAATGATGACGGGACCATAAAAATTACATCCATCAATTGTCCTAACTAACTTATTCAGCAGGTTTATTCGATACCCTTTTTTCTGAGTACATATACTTTAAAGTTGGACTCGGATTTGTGGGTATCCAAAGCAGCATCCCAGACGATGACTCCGGGTTTGTCCCCGCGGGATTCCGCCAGGGCTATGACTTTATAGTTTTGCTCAACCCATACCATCAACTCTTTAAAGAACTGCAGTTGATCATATCCTTTGGTCCACGAGGCTGAGTTAGAATTCCAGACAATATAATCCGGTGCACACGCCTGCATTTCCCTGATATATTCCTGTTGAAGTGGTGGAGATAAAACAGGATCACTGAGCAACGAATATACCATTAGATGTCTCGAACAACTTTCACGGCCCGCTGCAATCAATACTTCTGGTTCAGATCCCATGACTCCAATGCTTTTCCCTTCCGGAACGCGCCGGGCCAATTCACGTCCGATTTTTTCAATCTCGGGAAACATATTTCGTTGGTACATCTGAAAGTGAATTTTTGCATAATCCGGATTGAAATAATAATCCATCCGACCTTTCATGGACATCATGAGCAAGACAGCAGCCATCGAAACACTGATAATGCTTCCATACTTACCTGTCTTTTGTCCTATCCAATTGAGTGAAATGGCAGCCAGCAGGGCTATACCGGGCATCGCTAAGACAAAATAATGCATATAATACGCCATACCAATCATGACACTGGCCAGGCCAAGTATTGCAAAGAAAAAACCAAGCCAGACGGATCCCTTTTTAAATCCGGACACAAAGACAAGACCCAGTCCAGCAGCAGCCAAAATCCAGACCCCTTCAAACTGATCAACTACACCAGGGAGCATTCTGAATAATATTTTATACCGGGGTTCGCTAAATGAACCTGCGAGGTGAAAAGGTTGGGTAACGGTCCAGTTATAAAATTCGGCAAATCGGCCCGAAGACAAGAAATATCCTACAATCAATGCCAGCGGAAGGAAACCACCCACTCCCAGCCATACCCATTCCATAAAGGGTAATCTCGTATTTTCTTTTTTATACCATACGAGCCTGAAAGGCCACCATATTAATGCAATCAGTATTCCATAGATCGCTGCCTGCTGCTTAATCGTAAAAGCAACACCTATACACAACCCAGCAAAGAAAAATTGGAGTCCTTTGCCTGATTGAATGCCTTTCCAGAATAATAATATACCACCAAGAACGAATGGAGTCAACAACTGGGTAGCATGGGAAGCGAATCCCGCCACATTGAGGCTAACCACCAGAAACAGAAAAAAGGAAGTAGTCAGACTTGCTACTAACCGGTTATACATTTCCCGGGTCAGGATATAAAAGCAAAACGCAGATCCGATATTGGCCACTAAAAGTGCCATGTGCACACCCGTTGGCGTTAATCCAAAAAGCGTGGTGAATAGCGCATAGATGGAGTAGAGTCCCGGGAGTTTGCTGTCTAGCATGTCCGTGTAGAGTTCGCGGCCTCTGAGTAACCAATGGCCGATGTAGGCAAAACTGCCTTCATCCCGTTCCAGTGGAATAGCCAATAATTGGATGCGGGCGATCAGGAAAATCAACGAACTCATTGCCAGCAATGACCCGGGAATCCATATGGACGAAAGGGAAGAAGACTTACCAACTAAGGAAGAATGCTTCTTTACTAACGGATTTGTCAGCTTATTCTTCTGTTTTCTTTTCCCTGGAATAGGATGCTTGGCCAAAGTAAGGTCGCTGGTTTAAGTTACGTTTTGGTGAAAAGGTTTCGTGGGTGTACTCACGGATGCACCCGCATATATTTCTTCCACAGATCAACAAAACTCTTAGCCATAGCTTTGGCGGTAGATTTTTTGAAAACGATCACTTCATTACTATCATCCGTAGCCGGGGCAGCACAAGCTACACAGTCGGTTGAAGCATTATAAATCGCAATCTCCGTCAGGAAGGGATTAAACTCCGATGGAGGAAGGATCAGAAAGTTGTTGGCGATTTCACGCTCCGTAACATTGTACCTTTTCTTGTAGAGCTGAAGATTTTTTTCAACCTGGGCCGTGGCCGGAACGATGTACTTATACTTCGTGCTTTCACCCAGATTGACACTCACCAGCTCCGAAAAATCCTTATGCTCGATATCATAATGGAGTGTCGGGCTGATGACCCATACTTCCTTGGCGCTGTTTTCAAGTTTGATCAGTTGTTTAAAGGTCATGAGTTACTTTTTTTTGTAAAAATACTCATTCAATTCACATTTAACCTTTATGAGCGATAGCGAACAGCCCCATTGACATGGAGGATTCTATTTTACATTAAAAACCCTTGAAATGTTAAAGCCAAAATGGATATCTCCATCCCCCCATCTACCCACCGTCTCAGCGACAAATCCCTTTTCAATCATGGAGGTACTATTACTGAAGTGAAGCTGGAAAACGTGTCCACCGGTTTCAATATCAAATCCAACACTCAGGGAGTTGTGAAAGCCTTCTGCAAGTTGGTCAGGCAAAACATAAATATATTCGGTATTGATGGAGACACGCTTACTTAATTTGAGCCGACCACCAACACCTAGTGCCAACACATCGTTTTCTTCCACCGAAGTTGCGACAAGGTTGCGGTGTACCAGGGTAGGCGCGAGTTCAAGGCTAAATGCTTCTGAAATTTTACTGCCCAGGAACATCTGAAACGTATAATATAAGTTGTTGCTGAAAAAATTTTCACGACTGGGATCTGCCGGTTTGATCGTCTTTACTGCGGCTGAGGTAAACAAGGCTAATGTGATTGGCATTTTTTTGGCTCCCGTACTCTGTCGGAGTAGCTTGAACTTGATAAAACCGTCATAGGTTTTTTCATAGCTGCTTCTTCCTAGCCCTACCATCAGCCTGTCTGTAATACCATAATCCGCACCAAGGCGGATCGTTGACTGGTCGAGCCCATATAATTCATAGATGCCCCCGCTGATAAAGCCAAACCGGTGTGAGATTCGAATATCAAGTTCACCTCCTGACATATTCTCAAGGGAATGAAGGTTGATGATTCGTGTCGCCTTAAAACTACCGGTAACATAATTTGTAGTCTCCTCTTCTCCGAGCAGTGCCAACAAATCTTCTTCCTGACTTGAAAGGCTGATGGTGATGCTCATCAAAAGGATAAGGGCAATGGTTTTGTAGTTCTTCATGTAAGTTTAATTCAAACAGATGTAAAGATAAGTGTGGGAAAAAAAGAACCCCTAATGAACAAAGCTATGTACAATTAGGGGTTCTAACCAAAAATATTACTCACCCTTTCTATGGTACTGTATTCATCAGCTGATAATCTGCGATGATTTCGATATTTACTTTTTCGGCGATATTATCCGCCACCAGTTTTGGCACTTCAATATTGTAATCAGCAATGGCGACAGAAAATTTGCTTTTTGCTGAGACCGCACCATTCTTTATGGTGATCACCGCAGGGAACGTGACGGCTTTAGATACGCCATGTATTTCCAGCTGTCCGCTGACATTGACATTGTATTGTCCGTCTTTCTCGAAATGGATGGTGGCCAGGTTGTCAAGTTTCCCTTTAAACTTTGCCTTTGGATATTTTGAACTCTCCATGTAATTTTCATTGAAGTGATCTTGCATCAGGGCTTTATCAAATTTGAATCCCTGGATGAGTACGGCCCATTCAATAGCTCCGGTGGACGCATCAATGACTGTGCTGGCGGACGTATTATGTGCTTCTATTTTCTCCATAGTAGCATCAGAGAAGAAAGATATTTTACCTGTTTTGGAAAAATATTTTTGTCCTATGGCTGCCTGCGTAAAGAATAGTAGTGCAATGACAACTAGATTTTTCATGTTCATGTTTGTTTAATGTGATATTAAATTAATGGCCTTGTCGTGGTGTGGCCTTTCCTTAATCAACGATGGAGGATTGTACCAGGATCACGTCGCTCAGGTATCCGGAACAAAGTCCCTTTACCTTTGCTTCATCGCCTGCTTTCAATACTCCAGTTTCCATCCCTGCCTCCAGTTCACATATAATCATTGAAATAGGGTTAGGGGTTTCAAGATGAATTTTCTTTCTTCCATCCTCCAGTGTTATGTCAGCAACTTTCCCACTCACCTGGACTAATTTTCCGAGATAGGTTTCGTTAGCTACCGTTTCGTTAGCCTCATAATGCGCCATCAGTTGTGAGGCTGTAACTTCCACTTCCGGCTTCTTGTTTTCAAGACTGGCTACAGGTTTGTTATACATATAGTATATATATCCGATTCCTAAGCCGATGACGCCCAGAACCAATAAAAATAGAATTACTTTTCTCATGGCTAAGATGTTTTTGTTTATGTGTCGCAGTTAAAAAAGATACTGTCTTCACATAGGATTTTATTAATTGTTAAGTGCCCCA
>JBBRDL010000018.1:0-39246 GCA_038203965.1 Chitinophagales bacterium
ACTTTAATACCACCGTAATACCAGATTTACTACCCCAAGCAGCACATACGCCACAATCCCTGCAGGAATCGCAATCGGTCCTAAGAAAACAAGCCCGACAGCAGTCACCATGCCCAGACCAATCGCAGTGATTATTCCAGCTTTGGGAGATTTTAAACCCGGAAGTTTTAAAGGAACCTGGAAAGAAATGACAAGGAATAAAGGAACAATAACACCTAACCACGGCATATCTGAAACGCCAAAGCCATAATCCCTGCCTATATACTGTGCCCATAGCCAGCCCGCCACCAAAATTCCGCCGGCAGGTGTAGCCAGACCCCAAAAGTACTCCCTGGGCCGGGTATCTAAATTGAACCTGCCAAGCCGTAATCCAGCTGAAACAGCTGATAGTGAGGCAAATATGGCAATCATCTCTTGCCCCGGGCTACCACCGCCATACCTGGCACCGCAATAAAAAATCATCATGGCCGGCAAAACGCCAAAAGTCACCATGTCTGCCAGTGAATCTAGCTGGACACCCAGTCCTCCACTAATGCCCATACGTCTGGCTATTGCGCCATCAAGCACATCTGCCAAAAGGCTGCCTGCCATCAACCACATCGCCGTTTCCACCAGGGCATTTGTCATAGAAATAATTGCTAACATGCCTAACAATAAGTTGATCAGCGTCAAGGCATTAGGTATTTGATGGGCTAGTTTCATCCAAACGAAGTTAATTCACATCCTCTGATATCCCCATCCTTTTCGTATCCCAGTGATTCCTCTTTTCACTTTTCATGCTTTGGCTACGCTCAACACACTGCTTTTCTTTTTTTTGGTTGGTAAGCGTAATCGAACCATCATTTTTCACTCTTTACTCTGCATTTTTCACTCTTCACTTCCCTTTACCCAACCTCTCCAAAGCTAAAATCCGTCCTCTCAATCGTTAAAGTACTGTTACATTTTGTGGTTTATAGCATGTGGCTGACAACCCACACACTACAGAATTGTTAATTTCGTATCTTATTATCAGACACAATACCCAATTCCGAGATGAGGATCAGTTACCTGGTGGTTTTATTTGCTCTTTTTAGCATCAGTCTCCATGCACAACCCGTAAACGATGAATGCACTACAGCCATTCATCTTTCTAATACAGATACCTGGTGCAGTGGCCCAGGTGCCTTTACCAACGTAAATGGCACTCCTTATGCCGGTCCACCTCCGGACGATGATTGTTTTCTTGCCTTAGAAAATGAAGTTTGGTTCACGTTCATACCGCAGACACCTGCTCTTTATATCAGAATTTCCGGGGCAGTCAATAACCTGGGTACGCTCCGAAATCCGGGCGTAGCCGTTTTTAATGGCCCATGTAGCAACCTCACCCGTGTAGGATGTAATATCACCTCAGCTAATACAAACCAGGTTGAACTTTCGATTGAAAGTCTTGTCATCGGACGCGTATATTACCTTTTAGTGGAAGGCCAGAATGATTTTGCAGGCACCTTCCAAATATGCCTGGAAGGATTTATTCCTCCTCCTAATCCCCAGTCTGATTGCTCGAAAGCTGTAATCCTATGCGATAAATCAGAATTTGTCGTAGATACACTTCTTGGCACCGGCGCAGTTGATCCCGGTGTTACAAATACATGCATCGGTGAGGAGTTCAGTTCGGCATGGTATAAATGGACATGTGATATTTCTGGTACGCTGACGTTTACACTCACACCAAATAATTTTCAACCCGGATTTGAATCCGATGATATTGATTTCGTTGTCTATGAATTACCAAACGGAATTGATGATTGCAATAATAAGATGGCTGTTCGATGCATGGCTGCCGGTGCAAATACAAATGAACCATTTCAAACATGGGTGAGATGTAATGGTCCGACAGGGTTAAGAGAAGGAGATCCTGATAATACTGAACCTGCAGGTTGCCAGGGTTCCGGACAAAATAACTTCGTAGATGCGCTTGATATGGTTGCCGGGAAAAGTTATGCGCTGCTCGTCAATAATTTTAGTCAATCCGGACTGGGATTTTCAATAGAGTGGGGGGGTACCGGTACATTCCAGGGTCCTGAGCCCGCCTTTGACGTCAGTGCTGTTCAGGCTTTTGAATGTGATAAGACAATCATTTTTAGCAATGAATCTAATGCACCTACGGATAGTATCGTTCATTATCTCTGGAGTTTTGGTGCAGGAGCTACGCCTCTCTATGATACGACTACGGGACCCATTTCTGTTGTGTATGAATCTTTCGGTGCAAAGAAAGTAGCGCTCACAGTGACTAGTTCGAAAGGTTGTGTGGTGACTGAAATTCTTGATTTTTATGTCGAACCATGTTGCCAGGATACGTCCACACTTTCAGTCAATGCTAATATCCAGGATCAGATTTGTCCAGGTACGGCTACTGGAGTAATACAGGGAGTTGGTGTGAGCGGCAGCCCGGATTATCAATACAGCCTTGACTGTGTCAGCTATCAACCGGCAAGCGTTTTTCCCACACTTATGCCAGGTGATTATACCTTGTGTGTACAGGATCAGAAGGGTTGCGAAAGCCAGATTGATGTCACGGTGCTACCTTCAAATGGATTTTCAGTGGAAGCAGGGGATACGCTGTTCGTTCAGCTTGGGCAGACGGTAGATATCAATGCCCTGGCGTTTCCTTCATTACCATCAACAGTGACATGGAACCTCATACAACACTTGTCCTTCGATGGAGAAGATGTGGCCAGTTTGCTTAATCCTACTGCACTACCTCCGCGGACAGGTTGGTACGTCGTAACAATTACGAATGATGCAGGCTGTGTGACGTCAGATTCAGTGTTGATCATAGTAGATGCATACAAACCGATTTTCATTCCTAATGTCATCTCATCCAATGGAGATGGGATCAATGACCAGGCAACGGTCTATGGTAATATTGCAGCCACCAGTGTCAGGCAATTTCAGTTTTATGATCGATGGGGTGGATTGTTGTGGGAACGAACAAACTTTGATTTGAATGAACCATCTCTTGGTTGGGATGGAACTCAAAAAGACGGAAAGCCGGTTAATCCTGGAGTATATACGTATGTCGCTATTGTAGACTTCCTGGATGAAATACCCCTGACATTTCATGGGACGGTAACCGTGCTCAGATAAAGCTGACTTTACGCTTTGAGATGAAAAAATTCTTCTTTTATGTATTGCTGATTGGTGGCCTGCAGTCATGCGTGGTGGACGAGGCTGATTTGTCAAGGTACATCGCTTCAGGCATTGAAAATGTAGAAGAAGCAAAGAATATAGAAGTCATCTATACAGATAGCAGTTATATTGTTTTTATTCTTAAAGCGCCTGTTTCAAGGAGGGTTTATCAGCGTCATGCTGTCGCCGAAGAATTTCCTGAAGGCATTGATGTAGCCTTTTATGACAAATCACGTCAGCCTAAAAGTTGGCTTTCCTCTGAGTTCGCACTGAGGGATCAAGCCAACCGCACGATTACCGTTCAAAAAAATGTTGTACTCAAAAATGATAAGGGCGAGAGGCTGGATGGTCCCGAACTCATCTGGGACGAAAGGAAAAAAGAAATCTACACAGATCGGTTTGTTCGCATCACCCGATCTGATGGCAGTATTGTTTATAGTTATGGATTCAGATCCAATGAGGGATTTACACGCTATGAATTAAATGCAGTCTCCGGGGATATGAATATAGATGAAGTCAAGGGCGAGCCTTCAGATTCCTTTTAGGCGCTTTCAGCCTCTTCAACCTTTTCCCTTTTAGATTTCTATCTTTGAAGCCAACATGATCACACTGTTCCTGCTCATTGGTTTAACTATCCTGTTATCTGCTTTCTTTTCAGGAACAGAAATCGCTTTTATAACAGCCAATAAACTGGGCGTTGAAATAGAACGTGATAAAGGCACCCGACGAAGTAAACTCATCGCTGAATTTTACAATAAACCAAAGCAAATACTCAGCACACTCCTCGTAGCAAACAATATTGTGCTGGTCATCTATACATATGGCATGACAAAGCTTATCGAGCCATTGATCATGCCATTCATTGCTTCTGAAGTCCTACGATTGATCATTGTCACATTGGCCTCTACACTCATTATACTCCTTCTGGGGGAGTATTTTCCAAAAATTATTTTCAGAACATTTGCTAACAGAGCCTTGCTCCTGGTATCCTATCCGGTGGTTTTCTTTCAGGTAGTCTTAAGGTTACCGGTATGGTTGATGATGTCTTTTTCAAACCTGCTGATGAAGTATATATTTAGAGTACCGATACATCATGTGGAGGATGCATTCACGCGGCTCGACCTCCAGGATTATGTGGAAGGGTCGTTAAATAGAGACCAGGATGAACTCGAAGCGGATATGTTTAAAAATGCTCTTCAGCTTAAGAATCTGAAAGCAAGAGAATGTATGGTTCCCAGGACAGAAATAGTCTATGTAGATGTTGAAGATGGTGTTGAAGAATTGAAGAGGGTATTTATCGAAACACGCCATTCCCGTATCCTCATCGCTCAGGGGGACATTGACAATATTCTCGGATATATCCATCACCAGAACCTGCTGCAAGCTCCATTGACCGTAGACAAGATGATCATTCCGATCCAACATGTTCCTGAGGTGATGAGTGTATTGGATATCATGACCACATTTACCAGGCAGAAGAATAATATTGCCGTAGTCGTGGACGAATTCGGGGGTACTGCCGGTATCATTACGCTTGAAGATATCACCGAAGAAATTTTTGGGGAGATTGAAGATGAACATGATCAGGGAGATTATCTGGAAGAGATGATCAGTGAAACAGAATATCTTTTTTCTGCAAGACTTGAAATTGATTATCTCAATGGAAAGTATCCCGCCCTTCGATTTCCAGAAGGAGAGTACGAAACGCTGTCAGGATATATCGTGATGACCTCAGGCGAAATTCCGGAAATGGGCAAAGATTTTGAAATGGATGATTATCGTTTTGTGATCGAAAAGGTCACGGACAAAAAGATAGAAGAGGTAAGAGTCTACCTCGTTAATACTCAGGATTAGACAACGTTTTGCTCATTTCTAGACCCAAAGGTCGGAGCTATCCAAAATCAAACATCCAAATTATACAATCAATAACCAACTTTTCATACTTCGACTCCGCGGTTGTTGAGCTGTAGCACGAGGATGCGGAAAGCAGGTCGAAACACAGCACATCGCTTTTCACTCTTGGCTTATCCATTAAATGTGGAATAGACGACAGAACATACTAGTGCCATATGATTTAACGTATCCAAATGGCCTATTTCAGCTACTTTTGACAGATGCGGTTTGAATTCCCTTTTGCTGGTTGGTTCCCTTTCATCCTGGTCTCTCTGGGTATGGTATGGAGTACGATTAGTTTGACGGGACAGCGTGACAGTATGGTGCTATTGAATGAAATCGAGGTCACTGCACAAAGAATTGATCTGACAGATATCGGCAAACATTCAGATGAAATTGATAGTCAGGTAATAGCTATGGGCCAATACAACACGCTATCCACTGTTTTGGCCATGCATACCCCTTTATATGTCCGAAGTTATGGTAACGGAACGCTGGCCACCCTTGGCATCAGAGGGGGCAGCGCTGCACATACGCAGTTGCTATGGAATGGTATTCCGCTACGTAATCCTATGTTGGGATTGGTAGACCTTGCCCTGATTCCTTCTTTTTTTACAGATGAAGTTTCGGTTCATTATGGAGGACATGGCGCTGCTTTCGGATCTGGTGCAGTCGGAGGACTTATTTCTCTATCCAATGAAACATTATCTCGTCATAATCATCTGAATGTACATCTCTCCGCTGGAAGCTGGGGAGCTTTGCTTGGGGAGATAAAGGTTAACTACGGACTCGAGAAGCTAAGATTTTCTACAAAGCTGTTTTCACAGTTTGCAGAGAATAATTACCGATATAGATTAAACAAAGAATTACCTGAACGAAATCAAGTTCACCACCGATTAAAGAATTCTGGTTTGCTGCAGGAAATGCTTTGGCAAATCAATGGCCGGGAGCAATTGACTGCACGGGTTTGGTATCAGGAAACGGACAGACAAATACCACCAACCTCCACACAAAACACAAGCAAATCCGCCCAACAGGATAAAAGTCTAAGGATGTCCCTTCAATGGATGCGGATAGGAGAGAATTTCAGCTGGCAATGTAAAACAGCCTGGCTGGATGAGCAAATAGATTTCCAGGATTCCCTGATCCTTCTTTTTACCGAAAATCAGTTTCGCACCTGGTTAGCTGAAGCAGAAACATCTTTTCGTCTTTCCCCTGGACTTAATGTCACCGGTGGATTATACACAGAAGCAGTCGAAGCGAATTCCGTCAATTATGATACCGGGACATCCCGCGCCCAACATGCCGCTTTCACGTCGATCGCGTTGATCAAAGGCGATTGGGTATGGAGATATCAGATGAGGGAAGAAATAACCGGTGGACAATGGTCACCGCTACTAGTCGATTTATCGGCTGAATGGTCCGGGTTGAGACCGTTCACTTTCAAGTCCAGTGTCTCAAGGAATTACAGGACCCCCACGCTCAATGACCTCTATTGGAGACCTGGCGGAAATCCTGATCTCTTACCTGAACTAGGTTGGACCTTTGAAGCCGGTATGCATCATTACGCAAAAAGTAAGAGCTGGATATTCTCTTCATCGCTGACTGGGTACACAAGAACCCTCAACCAATGGATCATGTGGATGCCACCGGTCAAGGATATCCGTAACTACTGGTCTCCTCTCAATATTTCGCAGGTCCATAGTAGGGGATTGGAGGCCCGAGGAAATGTTGAATGGATAAAAGATACGTGGCATTTCAACTTTAACGTAGGAATTGACCTGACTTGGTCCACGTTTGGAGAGCCTTTGCCTGAGTTTAGGATCAAAGCAGGAGATCAGCTTTTTTATGTGCCTGTGGAAAATGTGGTGGGCGGGATTAAAATCACCAATGGAAGGGTTTCAGGCTACTATTACCACCATTGGTTTGGCTCTTCCCCGGGGATCAATGATGATGTCAAAGCAGGCAATGTCGGTTCAGGGGGCATGAACTATAATTTTACACGCACTAAACTCAAATGGACGTTGTATCTTCAAGCCGACAATATCTGGAATATTCCATACAGGATCATAGAAAGACGTCCGATGCCAGGCAGAAGTTTTGTAGGTGGAGTGAGATTTTTATTTTCATGACAAATGCATAAATCATGATTTCAAGATTCCTTATTATTTATACATACGGGTTTAAATCATGAGGAGCAAACATCATCATATGAACATGCAATACAAAGGATTCCTCTTTACACTGCTGGTGGCGATATTTTGTCAAACCAATGGTGTTGCTCAGGTAATGGCAGGTTTTGAAAATTTCAATCTCAAACCAGGGGAGTACCTTAACAATTCATCACCGGAAAAAGGATTTCAGAGTGGATCCATCGAGCTTCCGAATTTTTATGATGCACAATTTGACTTTTGGTCAGGATGGGCCATTTCCGCAGATACCAATACGACCACGCCAGGATTTCTCAATCAATATAGTTCGATCTCAGGAGGAGGGGCATTAGGTACTTCGGCCTATTCCATCGGCTATATCTATGATCCCATTGTCGTTAGGCTTCAACCAAAGGCTATCGGGAAGCCGATGATCGGTATGTATATCAACAACAGCACCTATACATACCTGAGCATTCGGGATGGTGATTCTTTTGCAAAAAAATTTGGAGGTGAGACAGGCGCTGATCCTGACTTCCTGATGCTAACGATTAAAAAATATTCCGGTGGGGCTATTGACGATGATAGTATCAATATCTTTCTGGCCGATTACCGATTCCCACAAAACAAAAAGGATTACATCATATCCGATTGGACATACGTGGATCTTACGAATTTGGGTGAAGTAGATTCTTTACTTCTTCGAATGACATCAAGTGATGTAGGTATTTTTGGAATGAATACACCTGCCTATGTCTGTATAGATCAGGTCAGCACTGACAACCTGTTGTCCACCTCATCAGTTGACCGGAGGGGAAGAGAGCTGGTTATTGGTCCTAATCCTGCTGCTGAAGCCTT
The DNA here is from genome assembly GCA_038203965.1 of Chitinophagales bacterium. Taxonomy (GTDB): domain Bacteria; phylum Bacteroidota; class Bacteroidia; order Chitinophagales; family Saprospiraceae; genus Opimibacter. Next base: position 8,070 of record JBBRDL010000018.1, read on the forward strand.
ATATATCGACATTCCTGTTAAAGGAGTGTGTTCCATTTCGAACATGCAAGGAATACTGAAGTGGTCAAGTCATTTGTTGCCCGGACATCACCAGGTAGCTGTGGCTGATTGGCCCAAAGGGATTTATGTTGTTACGCTCAATGGAACCGCTGCCACTAAAATTTGTATCGAATAGCCTGATCTACGTGCTACACTTTGTTTAAACTTAATGGATCCTTTCTTGTAAGTGGGTGACAAGTAACACGTTTAATTCAACATTCCACCATACTTTATAACCTAAGACGGCCGTTACTTTCATGGCAATTCCTTAGGCTCATGTTCAGGGGTATCAGCCTGGCATGCAAGCTATTCAGTTCATCAAGGATTTTGGCCCGTTCGTCATGATTTTCAAACGGCTCTGCGTATTGGACAGGTCTTTTCGCTCAAGTTTACGTTTATTTTGCACGCCATGATGAATAATATAAAGTACCTCTTTGTGATGCTCAGTTTCGTGCTTACTTCATCTTCGTATGGTCAGAATGTAATTTGGCAGGCCGAAAAGGGAGTTGTGAAGTTTTCTTCCGAAGCACCACTCGAACTCATTCAAGCTGAAAGCAATGCAGTACGGGGTATTATCGATCCATCATCCAATTCGTTTGCTTTTATAGTACGCATCAATAGCTTTGAAGGCTTCAATGGGGAAATTCAGAAAACCCACTTTCAGGAGAATTACCTTGAACAAAAGAAATTTCCGCAAGCAATGTTTAAAGGCAAGTTTATTGAAGACATTCCTTACGGGATACCAGGCAACTATTCTGTGCGGGCAAAGGGAAGCCTTGAAATACATGGGGTCATAAAGGAGCGAATTATAAGAGGTACCTTAACAATCAAGGAAGGATCAATGAAAATTCAAACACATTTTTTAGTTCCCGTAGCAGATCATGGCATCACCATCCCCAAGATTGTCATGCAAAAAATAGCTGAAGAGATAGATGTAAAGACGGATATAGATTTTTTTGAGATTAAGCCACAATGACCAGGTACGGGTTACTCATATGGTTTCTGACTTATCTGACATCGGTTAGCGCGCAGGAGCCAATGTTTGCTCAACATGATATAGGTGATGAAAATGCTGGTCTTCCCATCAACACCATTCTTCAGGACCATCAGTGTATGATTTGGCTAGGAACATCCAGAGGTTTGGCTCGGTATGATGGTAGTCGGTTGCATGAGATACCACTTGAACATCCAGACTCAGTTGATCAGGTCATTTCTTTATTCGAGGACCGTACGTTTAGGATTTGGATAGGCACCATCTCAGGTAAAATATTTTACCTCGATCCGGCCAGAAAAATCCATGCATTTACTATTGAAGAGGGCCATCCGAGAAAACCTGTTACAGCCATCACACAGGACCCGAAGGGGTACATTTGGTTTGCTACTTACGGAGAAGGGGTCTACGTTTATACCGGTACAAGACTTTTTAATTTTGGAATGGATGACGGCCTGAGTGGGAGGGACATCTATGCCATGATCTGCACACCTGAAGGAGAAATTTGGCTCGGAACTGATGATGGAATTTCCATATGCACATTTGACGCTGAAATAAAAAAAATTAGAAAAGTGGGTCTTGAAGATGGATTGCCGGATCAGATCATCACAGCACTCCAGACTGATCAGAAGGGTAATATCTGGATTGGTACGTTTGAATTTGGAGTTGTCTTCTACAATGCCATCACGAAAAAGATTTCAAGACCATTTGAAAGCGCTCAAATGGATGAAATCACCGCTTTTACCATTTTTGACGAAACTGAAATCTGGATTGGAACCCGATCAAGTGGTGTATGGCGGCATAGTCCGGAACATAAGTTTGCAAGGAGATTAGAAGGGCTATTGAGTCTCAAGCAGGGAGTTGTGACAGGATTGCTTTCGGATATAGAAGGAAATATTTGGGTCACGATGGAAGAAGGAGTTCTGGTTTCCGGATTTCGTCCTTTTGAATCCCTGGAACTAAATACACCGGAAGTGCAAACCATTTTTGCAGATACTAAAAAGCAATTGTGGATAGGGACGAAAAACGGGCTCTTTAGCATTGAAGAGTATTCTGCAGCTCCATCGAAAGCGATTCGGGTCCTTCCGCATTTACCGTTGAATATTACAGATATCCTGGAGGATTCTTTTCATCTTTTGTGGATAGGTACGATTGACAAAGGATTATACGTATTCGACCCTTCCTCCGGACAAGTAAGGCATATCGGGTCGATCATTGACAAAGGAGGATTTACGATCATGTCCATGGCTGCTACATCTAAGGAAATTTGGGTTGCAACGCTTGAAGGTGTTGTGTCCTATCCGATGTCTAAGAATATTTTTAAAGAACTTCGTCCGACGTTTCAACTATTAAGTGATCCGTGGCAATCCAATTTGCATTTTGTCTTTCAGGTGTTTGTAGATAGTAAAGACAGGGCCTGGTTTGCCACTGATGGAAAAGGCGTATTCAGCATCGATGGTAAAACAGTAGAGCAACATACCGGAAATGAAACACTCGAGTTAAAAACGGTGTACTCTATCTGCGAAGACCATCAGGGACATCTATGGTTAAACACACCGGACCAGGGACTGATTGAATTTGATGGAATCGAGTATAAACCACTGCGTATAAAGGATGGACTCGGCAATCTCAACCTTGCGGCCATTAACACATCCGGAACCGGAGATATAATCCTTACGCATGATAAAGGAATAGATGTGTTGGAGCCGGCCCGAAGGCATTTTATGTATTACAATGAGGAGATCGGTATAAAAGAACTGGATCCTGGACTGAATGCAGGGACAGTCAATCTGGAAGGACATGTTTATGCAAGCGGCCGAAATATGATCTTTAAATATTATGCCCCAAAGAATGGACTGAGCATACATCCCAGAACACAATTGACGGAGGTCACTGTTTTTGACCAGCCAATAGACTTTGACAGCGTTCATCATTTCGCTCACGCACAAAATTATTTCACCTTCAATTATGTCGGTTTGTGGTACACCTCACCCTCAGCAGTAAAATACCTCTACAGACTTGAAGGCTATGACCTGCAATGGAAAGAATCAAAGGATAATATAGCATCCTATTCAAACTTAGCCCCCGGAGATTATACGTTTTCGGTTAAAGCTTCAGAGAATAATTTTTTTCTAGATGAACCTATAGCTTCTTACTGGTTTACGATTGCAAAACCTTTCTACCAGCGATGGTGGTTTCTCGGCTTGTTTTTTCTCTCTTGTATCTTGTTGATAAAATGGCTTATCAAGTCGCGAGACCGGCGATCAGAAAAACAAGCACTGCTGAAAAAGGAAATGATTGAATCCCAATTGTCAGCACTGAAGGCTCAAATAAATCCACATTTTCTGTTCAATAGTTTCAATACGCTGATTACCATTATTGATGAAAACCCGATGAAAACAGACGTAGCTATCGAGTATGTGGAAAAGCTCGCTGATTTCTACAGAAGTATACTGCAATACCGGGAACATGAATCCATCTCGCTCGCAGAAGAATGGGAACTGGTGCATAATTTTATGTACCTCCTTGGAAAACGATATGGCAGTAATCTGCGATTACATATTGATGCACCTCCAAAAGACGCTTACATATTGCCTCTGACGTTACAGATGTTAGTAGAGAATGCTGTAAAACATAACATCATATCTGAAAAGTATCCACTTGATCTCTATATCACGGTGGATGATGATGGATATGTCACCGTAAAAAATACCCTTCAACCTAAATCAAAGGCAGAACCCTCAACGCAATTTGGACTGCAGAGCATCGTCCGTCGTTATCAGTTGCTCAGTGAGCAAAAGGTCATTATCGAGAAAAACGAAAGTGCATTTATAGTTCGAATACCAATCATTAAAAAATCTGGTTTATGAAAATTTTAATTGTCGAAGATGAACAGGCCGCTGTCCGCAGGCTTCAGAAATTATTGGGTGAAATAAATCCTAAAAACGAAGTGGTTGGCGCATTAAGCAGTATTGAATCTGCTGTTGAATGGTTGGAGGCCAATCCGCCTCCGGAGGTGATCTTGATGGATATCCATCTGGCAGACGGTTCCAGCTTTGACATTTTTGAAAAAGTAAATGTCGAGGTTCCGGTTATTTTTGTCACAGCTTACGACGAATATGCACTCAAAGCGTTCAAAGTAAATGCCATTGATTACCTGCTCAAGCCGATTAAACAAAATGAACTGGAGCTGGCCTTGCAAAAGGTGTCTAAGGACACAAAGAAGGATCATGAAGGTGAAGATCTGGTTCAAAAACTGGCAGAGGCAGGGTTTATAAAAAAGACCAAACGGATACTTGTCAAGATGGGTCAGGCCATTAAGCTGATCGACCTCGATCATGTCGCTTATTTTTATTCACGGGATAAGATCAGTTTTGCAGTATTACCCGGTAATAAGCGTTACCCGCTTGACCAGAGTCTCGATCAAATTGAACACATGATTGATCCCACCCATTTCTTCAGGATCAACAGGCAGTTTATCGTCAAAATGGAAGCCATCGATGAGATGATAGCTTATTCCAAATCAAGAGTAAAACTAAAAATGAACCCTCCCACAGAGGAAGATGCCATTGTCAGTAAGGAACGGTCACCGGAATTCAAGAAATGGCTTATTGGTGGAGAGTAATGATTTTTTTTCAAGGGATATAGAATGAAAGGGAAAGGTCCAAATCTGTTCCTTTTTTGAGTTTGTAAATAAAGTAGTCTGTCAAGCCGCATTTTACATATTAAAATATTATAATAAGTATGGTGAAATCTGGAGGTATGCTTAATTTTGTAACATATTCTGGACGTCATCCACACTGACTTTTAATTATCGTATTCATGAAGAATGCATTACGTATATGTACTTTTGTCATAGGTACATTTTTTTCGCTTTCCTCCATTAAAGCCCAGACCCCAACGGATGCGCTTATGATGGATAAAGGGCAGATTTGTCTTGCCGCCTTGTACACAAACGATACCTGGGATGAGTACTGGGAAGGCACCTTGAAGCGTACCAATGGAAATATCGGTACCCTGACAAGGCAGACGATTATGCCCATGTTTGCTCTTGGGATTACCGACAGGATCAATGTTATAGCAGCTTTGCCTTGGGTCAAGACTGAGGCAAGTGGTGGTCAGATGAGAGGTAGTTCGGGCTTCCAGGATATTGGCCTTTGGGTTAAAGCAACAGCCTTGGAGAAGACCTTGGGAACTGGTGTTTTTACTATTCACACCGCACTGGGTATGTCGTTACCTACATCCAACTACCTCGAAGACTATGTTCCTTTTAGCATCGGACTTGGGTGTCCTGATTTTTCAATTAGAGGCACGCTTCAGTATCGTATGGATATGGGTCTTTACGTCAGAGGTAATGCTGCCTATATGATCAGAGGCAACGCTAAAATTGAGAGAGATTATTATTACACTACGCATAGTGTTTATTCTTTTGATGTGGACATGCCTAATGCAATGTCTTACGGAGCTACATTAGGATGGTGGTTGCTTGGGAATACGCTTCAGGTCGAAGCGACGTATGATGGACTTAATACGTTTGGTGGATTTGATATACGCCGCCAGGAAGCAGGTTTTCCTTCCAACAAAATGGAATTTACACGAGTAGGTGCTTTTCTCCATTATTACTTGCCGTTTGTACCCGGCTTAGGTATCATAGCACAGGGCAACCAGGTTTTAACCGGACGTAATATTGGCATGTCTACAGCCCTTACAGCAGGGATTTCGTATCAGTTCGGACTATGGAACAAACATGAAATGGAAACGCCATCCAACTAATTAATTGAATACTTTTTTCACACCACATATTTGTTTGAAATGAAGAGACTATTCGTCATCCCCGCAATACTTGTTGTCCTCTCTTTCGTTTTGGTCTTTCAATCATGCGACGAAGATTTGCCCACCTATTTTCAATTTGAAGCTTACGAGTTTTCATCGTTGGACGAAGATGGTGGGACCTGGACGCCTAACCTGCTTACTTCTTCCTCTCAAATCGGAATTCCTGCACCGACAGATGCATCTTCTGCAGAATTTATTGCTGAAGTAGCTGAAATTAAAACACTGTCTTCACAATTGACCGGGGAGCAGCAAAAAGCTGTTGACTATTGGGGTGGTAACGGTCTGATACGCTGGAATGAAATCGCACGTGAGCTTGCCGCAAAATATAATCTAACTCCAGCCCCTAATGCTGATGGCTCATATCCTGCTCCGGATCCCGCCAATCCGTCTACGTACCCACTTTTTCCTTTTGCTCATCCTCCATATGCGGCGAGGGCATTTGCTTATTGGTCAGCAGCTCAGTATGATGCATTGATCACTACCTGGTATTATAAATACCAGTTTAATCGTCCTTCCCCTTTCAATGCGGATGGTACCATCACACCCCATTTACCGATTAATGATTTACCTGGCTATCCTTCAGAAGGGGCTGTCATTGCTTCTGTTTCAAAAGATATTCTGACAGCATTGTTTCCGCTTGAGAAAGATTTTATTGCCGAAAAAGCGGATGAACATCAGCATAGTCTTAAGTGGGCAGGTATAAATGTGACAAGTGATATTGTAGCAGGGGATTCACTCGGAAGAGCTGTAGGAAAAGTATTCCGCATGCGTGCTACTTCAGATGGAATGAAGTTTGCACAGACGCCTAGACCTGTTTCCGATTCCATTCGAGATGCAGCTCAGGATCGCTTTGGTTGGCATTGGGTCAATATGGAATCACCAGTAAGACCAGTCGGCATAACACCTTTCTATAGCAAGGTTAAACTATGGCATTTACCTAATGTAGAAGTTGTAAGACCTGTCGGCCCACCTGCACCTGGCTCTGCTGAGTTTCAAATAGATGCAGATGAACTGAATGACGTCCTTGACAATCTTACAAATGAGCAGCGCAAAATTGCCAATTTATGGGCAGATGGATTAGGTACTTATACACCTCCCGGGCATTGGAACAAATTTGCCAGTGAGTCCATTGTCAAAAATAAATATAACCCTTTAAGAGCAGCCAGGGTGTTTGCTTATCTCAATATGGCCATGCAGGATGCAGGAATCGCTTGCTGGGATGCTAAATATTATTTCCATTATCCACGGCCTATTCAAGCTATGCCCGGGTTTAAAACCATTCTAGGTACACCTAATTTTCCAAGTTATACATCAGGACATTCCATGTTCTCTGCTGCAGGAGCTGAGGTGCTTTCATATATATTCCCAGACGATGCCGCTACTTTTGAAAAGTACTCCCAGGAAGCTGCTTTATCAAGATTGTATGGAGGAATCCATTACAGGTTTGATATTGAAGATGGAAATGAGAGTGGGGCTGCTGTAGGTCAATATGCCATCAATCGTATGGCCATCGATGGAGGAGAATAATTCACGTAGAAAATAAAAATCAGAAGTGGTGTGGAGGTAACAGTTCACACCACTTTTATTTTAACTGTTTTCTTGTAAATCTGAAGTGGATTCCTTCACCATTCAAGGCGGTGACTGCAACATTAAGCGTATCACCCAATGAAGCAACGAAAGGTTCTTCCTGGTTGATAGGCGTAAAACTATATACAATGCGCTGAGGAAAATCATGCGCCGGATTTTCAAAAGTATACTGATTTATTTTTAACGATACCAATTTGAAGAGAACGGTTTGGCCATTGTTTTGATCAGGTACGACTGGAGCATACCATACATCTCCCTGGTCATAATAGAGTGATATATGTTCCAGTAGAATTGTGTCTCCCCCAACCACTTTTAGCCCCTTTCCAGTTAATGTTTTGGCATCTTTTACCTCCCAGGTCTCAAGCCTTAAGCTGCCATTTGGCTTAGACATTTCCCATGTGCCGCTCAACCATTTGAAAGAGCGCATATCCGTTACACAGCCATGACAAAACATGGCACAGCATAACACAATAGTCATTGACGAATTCATCTGACATCTTTTTGATGTTGCCTGATCTCTCCTCCTTCGCCCAGCATCACTATTCCTGAAAAATCTTTTTGTTGACCGAGATAGGCCTGTGCCATTTTCCAATGCGCATCAGGAATGGAGGATTCCTGGCAAAGTCCCTTTAAAAGGGGAATCAAAGACAGGAGGAGTGTAAGTATTCTTTTCATGTTACGAATTATTTCGTACAAAATTAAGTGATGGGCTCTTGGTGGGGTGCTAATTAGGGTTAATTAATGTAAAAGCTGGCAGAGCGGGTTTTTAAGCCCGGCGGTGTTCATGTTTTCCTGTTCGTGGAAGCTTGATTTTTTTTTAGGTATTCCAAAGCAAGGTTCTATATTTACACCCTTGAAAAATTAATTAACTGTATAGTTGGCCAATATCTCCCCTGTAACAGCTCCAAACAGTTTTGACTGATTTTATATCCCGAAGACTATCATGACATCTTCTCATTCCAAAATTACTGCTGCCAGTTTGCTGGTTACCCTGGGTATTGTTTTTGGGGATATCGGGACATCACCACTCTATGTTATGTCCGCCATTTTTGGTAAGAATACAATCACCGAGGGACTAGTTCTAGGCGGGCTGTCATGCATTTTCTGGACATTATCGCTGCAGGCAACATTCAAATATGTCTGGCTGACCTTAAGAGCCGATAACCACGGAGAAGGAGGTATTCTCTCATTGTATTCCCTCATCAGGCGTACAGCACCCCAATGGATGATTTATGTGGCGATGCTTGGTTGCGCTGCTCTCCTGGCAGATGGGATGATCACGCCTGCGATCTCACTTACGGCTTCAGTAGAAGGGTTAAAGAGCCTGGCGGATTCAGTCCCTGTGATACCTATTGTCATTGTTATTCTTATTGGATTGTTCACCTTTCAGCAGTTTGGTACGGATAAGATTGGTAAATCCTTTGGTCCTATTATGTTGCTTTGGTTTTCTATGTTAATGGTGTTAGGATTTGCAGCCATTACCAAGCATGTTGAAGTACTCAAGGCGATCAATCCTGTGTATGCTTATAATATTCTGACATCGCATCCGGGTGCATGGGTGATTGTGGGTGCCGTCTTTCTTAGTGTTACAGGAGCAGAAGCCATGTATGCAGATCTTGGCCACGTTGGAATGAAAAATATCCGGATCACCTGGATTTTTGTAAAGATGGCCTTGTTGATTAACTATTTTGGACAGGGCGCCTGGGCTTTAAACTTTTTAGAAGGGCAGACATTAAATGGGTTGAATCCGTTTTTCGAGCTGATGCCAAGGTGGTTTGTTGGCACAGGGGTCGTTATTGCTGCATGTGCATCTGTTGTAGCCAGTCAGGCTTTGATCAGCGGATCTTTTTCCCTCATCAATGAGGCGGTCAAACTGGAAACCTGGTTCAGGGTGCAGATCCTTTATCCAAGTAAACACAGACAACAGATATTTATCCCCATGATCAACCATCTCCTGTTTGTGGGATCGGTGATCATTGTTTTATACTTCCAGACGAGCCTTGCCATGGAAGCAGTGTACGGAATGGCTTTGAATTTTACCATGCTGTCCACCACGTTACTTTTGGTCTTTTTTCTTAGGAAGAAATTGCATTGGGATTGGTTCAGAGTAGGCGCCATCACAGCCCTCTTTCTAACTATTGAGATTAGTTTCCTGGCCGCCAATGTGCACAAACTGGCCCATGGAGCCGGGTTTACCATGGCGTTGATGCTCTTTTTTATCTCAGTCATGGTGATTTATTATCTGGCCAAACATGTTTTGCTTCGAAAAAAGAAGTTTGTCGATATTCATCAATATGAGGATATCATTACAGATGTGAGCAATGATCTAGCTATACCAAAGTATGCAACCAATATTGTTTACCTGACCAGTGCATATTCGGTGCACCGGATGGAAAAACAAATTCTCAAATCCATTTATCAGAAACAGCCAAAGAGGGCGGATGCGTACTGGCTTCTCCACTTTAACGAAACGGAAGTGCCGTTTCAGCAAGAATATGATTTTTACGAAATCATTGAGGGTAAAATATACAGGCTTGATTTTAATCTAGGCTATAAAGTGAAACCAAATGTGCGGGAGATGTTTTCTAATGCCGTTGAGGAACTTCATAAAAAAGGTATCATCGATCTTCAAAACAGATATGAAAGCCTTAGAAAACACGACGTGAGCGCTGACTTTCTTTTTATTGTCATGCGTAATACGTTCAACCTTGATTCGGATAGTCCGATCAGTGAGATATTTCTCCTAAACGCTTACAGTTTACTGCTCCGAATAGAAGAACCTCCCGAACAATATCTGGGTATAGACCGTAACTCATTGCTGGTCGAATATATCGCCTTAAGGTAGGCATCCATAAGGGAGCTAAATCTGACTTAATACAGAGGGATCTTCGTTTTGACTGCACCTAAGGATTGAAGATATGCTTTTACTGCCTCAGCTTCTGTCCCGCAATCCACTTTTGCTTGTAAGTAGGTGTGAGGGAATATCGGAAACCTATTCTTTTATTAATGAATCCGGATGAACAGATTCTCCTTGCACTTCGATAAGGTCATCATTAGCATATTTCGCTTCATAAATTAAGGAGTCATTTACACCCCACTTACGAATATACCCATCAAGCACTCCTTTGTTGAAGTTGCGTAAGAATTGTGGCTTACCATTTTCATAAAAGAGGGTATCGCCTCCTTGTAATTTCCCTTCCTCGTAGTATTGGACTTTTTTTGTTTTACCACTTGGATAATATAAGACAGATTTGCCTTGCTGTATATCATGCTCAAACCGACGTTCACTTTTGAGTTTGCCATCCTTGTAATATTCGGTCATCAAGCCTTCCTTTTTACCATTGATTTCTGTAAACCTGCGGGAAATCTCTCCGGATGGGTAGTTGTGGACGATTTCTTCACGCTTATTCATGCAACCAAATGCACAGAGAAAAAAGAAAGAGCCCAATACAGTCAGGCAAATTAGCTTGGGAGTTTGGTACAAATTTTTCATGACAACGTAATTTTATAAAGCGACTTCAATGCTTAGCGTCAGGCTTAATACAGTTTTAAAGCAGTGGAGTTTGAAAGACAATAAGACTATATCACTGAGGTGTAAAAATAAAAAGAGACTGCATGTTGCTGGCAGTCTCTTTTTATTTAGTTTCTTTTTCGATGTTATTTCTTCCAGGGAAGGGCATTAATTTTACGGGAGATTTCAGTGCCGAAACGAACGCCTTCAATACAGTCCATATACCAATGTGTTCCAAGTAATACCCTTGACCATGCATTCTCATCAGCCATTTGTTTGAAACTTGTAAACGTACGTGGGATACCTACAAAATCAGTACGTCCAAAATGACAATTGTCTGTCATGGTATAATGATACCCAAAAACATCGGCAAGAGCTTCTGCTCCTGCACCACCCATCGTGGAGTGACCTGATGGATATGCCGGGAATGGAGGAACAAATCCTATATCACCTGTGATGGGGTTGTCAAGATTTGATTGATAAGTAGAATCTATTTCTTTCAGAATATAGGTAACCGGACGCTCCACATTATAGTGATATTTAGAAGCCCAGGCGCCAACAGCAGCATCATTAAGTGACATACCTACTTTAGCATACATTTCAAGGGCAGTCTCGAGATTGGAGTTTTCCTTTTCAATCACTTGATTGCCTATCGCTACCCAACGAGGGCCAGGACTAAAGGTAAGGTTCAATAAGTCATCACTCCAGAATTCGCCAACCCACTTTACATTATAATCCAAGTCAGCATTTTTGGAATAGGCTTGTATTGCCTGAGCATGATACTCAGAGTGGTCGTCCTCGCTGTATTCCATAAAATAGTGTGAAGGAGGAAAGCAAATCTTTTGAGATTCTTTAAGTGCGAAAGTGCGTGCTTTTCCAAAATAAGGACCCATTGGGCTTGTCGGACCAGGGACAGTAGGAGCCCAGTCACCAGGACCATCATAGTGATCTTCCCAGTTATAGCTTTCGTTTGTGGTATAGTTGCCAAATGGGTTTTTGTAGGCATCATGACCATAAGGGTCAGTCGTCGACCATTCCCATACAGCTAGACCAACAGCTTCACCATATGACTTGGAAAGGTTAAAAACTTCCTGACCGGCTGCAGTTAGGTATTTTTGATCAAGGCTGTTTTTCAAAACATCCCATTGATTTTTCACACTAGCAGGAGGCTCTTCAGTTAAAAAATTTGGAAACATTACAGAATATACACCATGAACTACCGAAGGCCAGTGATAGGTTTTTCCCGCTTCAATATTTGGGATATTCAGACCATTAAATTGATTTTCAAGTGAGTTATAGGCAGGCATACCTGTTACACTTGCCTCATAAGCGGCCAATCCCATAAGGCCCAATGCACGTGGTGCTGGTCCGGGTCTATAGCCTGTGGCATAGCGTTCTATTTCAAGGAATAGTTTATTCCACTCAAGAGCTGCTTCTGCGCTATAACCTGCAACTAGTTTCTGATCTGAAAACTGATCATCTTCCTCCGTACATGAGACAATGAAAAGGGAGAAACTAATTAAAAGGAGAGCACAAATATTAAACAGTGCGCGATTGTTCATAGGTAATGGGTTGAGGTGATTGGATCTTTTTTTGAATATGCTTCAAAGTTAACATCATCTTTGTAGTCAATTCTACTATTTGGGCTTAAAATTTACTTAGAAATGGGCTAATCAGGTCTTTACAGGTAGATTTGCAGGCTAAAACCGGCTGACCAGATATGAAAGTACTGCTAATTGAGGACGAAATCAAAGCCGTCCAATCCCTCTCAAGGGGATTGAAAGAGCATGAGATTGAGGTTGACTTTGCCTTGGACGGCACCGCAGGGAGTGATTTGGCCCTCAAAAATGACTATGATGTCATCATTTCTGACATTATCGTACCGGGTATCAATGGATTTGATCTCACACTGTTATTAAGATCTAAGGGGATCAATACGCCCGTCCTGCTTCTCACAGCCCTCAATTCGACAGATGATAAAGTGCTTGGGCTCGAAGTAGGTGCGGATGATTATCTGACCAAACCTTATGAGTTTAAAGAACTTCTCGCTCGTATTAAAGCACTTTCGAGACGTGGTAAGGATACAGCTAATCCTAAATCATTCCTTGCCTTTGCCGATGTTGAAATGAATCTTTTATCAAAAGAATTTTGTCGGGCAGGTCTCAAAATCGAGCTAACACCAAAAGAATTTGCATTGATGGAATACTTTATCCGCAACGAGGGCAGGGCCATCACAAAAGCGGAAATAGCCGAAAAAGTATGGGATATCAATTTTGAAACCAGTTCTAACGTGGTGGAGGTATATATTAATTATCTCAGAAACAAGATGGATAAGCCTTTTTCCAGGAAGTTGATCCACACCGTTTTTGGACAAGGGTATATCTTAAAGGACGAATAGGTAAATCAAGTAATTTATTCCAAGAGGTTATATCAACCTTTCAGCAGCCTCGTTATGCAAATACGAATTCGTTTAACGCTTCAATTTATCCTCATCGCTGCCAGCATACTGTTGGTTGCCTTTTTTTATATTCATTTTCAATTCAAACTCAACCTCAAGGATGAATATTATGACAGTCTGAGATCAAAAGCCTTACTTATGGCTGAAATGGTGGCGGGCAATAAAACAGATGAGCAACAGTTTAAAATTGAAGCCCCCGCTGAGCCTGAAAGCCCACTTGCTAGAGACTACCCTGAAAATATTTCCTTGTATACACCCGAGGGTAAAAGACTATATAGCTTCAATCCGGCACCTAACGATGTCAGTCAGACTGCTTTTGAAGATGTAAAACAATATGGAGAATGCCGCTTTGCCCATGGTAAGTTCAGTTCATTGGCTGTCCCTTACAAGAATAAGGCAGGTGAGGAATTTGTTGTGATCGCTGAATCTGTTTTTGACCAGGTCCATATTGATAATCTGACCAGGATTCTGATGGTTGTTTTTCTGATATCCATAACGTTAGTAGCTATCGGTGGATGGTTTTTTGCCCGCCAGGCACTCGCTCCTGTCAGTCGTATCATGAACCAGGTTGATACATTGCTACCTACAGACATGAGTCACCGCCTGGAAACCACTAATCAGCAGGATGAGCTGTCACGTCTGGTCATTACATTCAATAAACTACTAGATAGAATACAGCAGGTTTTTGGATTACAAAAGATGTTCCTTTCGAATATCAGCCATGAATTAAAAAACCCACTCAATGTCATCGTATCGCAGGTAGAGGTAACCTTACAAAAGGAACGAACGGAAAAAGAATATGAAGCCATACTCACCTCTGTCCTTTCTGATGTAAAAGAACTGAATGAAGTGGCTGATAAACTCATGCAGATGGCAAGAATTAATGCTGATGGCGCTGCTATTCGTTTTCAGCCATTGCGTATTGATGAAATGATCTGGCAGACGAAAGCGAATCTGCTCAAAACGCATCCTGAATATACCATCCATTTCGAAGTCATCAATTTACCCGAAGAGGAAGAGAAATTGTTTTTTAAAGGGAATGAACAATTGTTGAAAACGGCACTTATCAATCTGATGGATAATGGATGCAAGTTCAGCCCGGATAAAAAAGTAAAAGCATGTCTTTCCTTTTCGGAAGAAAAGGCCACCATAGAGTTCACGGACAATGGTCCCGGCATTCCAAATGACGAGTTGCCTATGATCTTTAATGCATTTTACCGAAGTCCTAGAACTGCATCCGTTAAAGGATCCGGGATTGGTCTTTCACTGGTTGATAGCATTCTAAAGTTGCATCATATTGACCTTCAGGTGAGAAACAACGTCGGCCCCGGAACAACCTTTGTTTTAAATTTCCCTGCTATATCCTCAAATGAAGCATTGACCTGAAAGGCAAATTTGAAATGTACCAAATCAATACCAAAAGCAAAATTCTCAGAATTTCATTTGGCACGACAATGTTGGCCGGGTGTTTTGTATTGATTTATATATTCGGCTGTTATAGTGCGAGAAATGCTCAAGAGGAAGATGCCGTTTCATTGGCATTGGAATGGAATAAAATGGTCCTTCGGGCAGAGCAACATACTGAAGGGTATCGTGGACCTATTGCAGCCAGAGCATATGGATATCTTGGTTTAGCGGCTTATGAGACCAGTTTGCCGGGACTAGCCGGAGAGTTTGAATCATTCTCCAAAAGGTTTTCGGGGTTGCACATCCCTGAAGCCCCGTCATCGCAACAATATGATATGATTGTGGCGATGAATAAATGTTATCTCACCTTGATGGGCTTATTCTTTCGTACGGCAGAGGAAGTAACAAGAAAAGAATTTGCAGCGCTGGCTGGGCGATGGGAGAATTTACACGCAGAAAACCTGGACACAAATGTGATCAATATTTCCAAAGCCTTTGGGTATAATGTCGCCATGGCTGTCTATGAATGGTCTTCGATAGATAGCTTGGGTTTCGGAGCCAACCATCACAACTATGACCGGAATTATGTTCCTCCTGTCGGTGAAGGAAAATGGGTGACATCAGCTGATTTTCCAATGCCTGCTTTATTGCCTTATTGGGGAAAGGTCAGGCCTTTCATTATTGATACCGAAAGGTATCATTCAAATCCTCCGCCCGCTTATTCTACAGAAACGAACCAACATTATTATGCCCAGGCCTTGGAGCTTGTTTCTTTAAGCAAGCCGCTGTCTGCAGAAAATCAATGGATTGCCGAATTCTGGAGTGATGACCATCCTGGATTGACGTTTACTCCACCCGGACACTGGCTGGCGATTACCAATCAAGTGATAGAAAAGGAACATCCCTCTATTGAAAAAACAATGGAAACCTACTTAAAGGTTGGATTCACTTTAGCGGATGTGATGATCTCTTGCTGGGCTTCAAAGTATGAATATAGCCTTGAACGTCCTGAAACGTATATTCAGAAGAATATTGACCCGGGCTGGAGACCATTCTCGCCATCGCCCTCGTTTCCTTCGTATCCATCAGGTCATTCCATGATGGGTGCTGCAGTTGCCGAAGTCTTGTCCTCCATGTATGGCACCAATTACAAAATGACAGACATCAGTCACTATGGACTTGAAGATTTCAAAATTAAACCCAGACGTTTTAACTCTTTTGATGAGATGGCCAGGGAGAATGCACTTTCCAGGTTGTTGCTTGGCGTGCATTGGCGAAAAGATGCTGAAGAAGGCCTGCGGCTAGGATCATTGATTGGAAAGGAAGTAGCTCAGCTAAGCATCGAAAAGAAACTAACAGAATAGCGTATTATTTTTTACTTGCTACAGGATGCTTCGATGGTAAGGCTTCAAAGAGTGTAATATTTGCAAATAACATCAGAAAAGAATAAGCAAAATCATCTACCGGCACGGTACCTAAGCGTAACCCGAAATTCTCTTCAGGATTATACATTACCACAGGTCCTTCCGTAAAACCCCCTGTGAGAACTCCATTGACCAGCAGGAAGGGTACGCAGGTCACAAGATAGGTGAGGTAAAATCTGCCACGATATCCCGGCTTTACAAACAACAGATGAAACAACACCAGAAATCCACTCAATAGGGTAGCAGTAGCAGTGTAAATGTGATCCCATTTCCATAAACCAACGCCAAAGAATACAGCAATAAGCAGAATAGAAATTTTCGATTCGATTTTTGCAAACGGTTCTTCCTTTATAACACTGTTCAATGACCAGTATATAAAAATGCAGGCGAAGGGAATGATTATAAAAAATAAACACTCCTCTATCGGTAATCCAAAAGGTTGTATTCCTGTAGTGTAGGTGGTTGAAAAACCCCAGACACCTTTTTTTGTGAAATAGATATCCCAGAGAATAAAAAGAACTGTGACCGGAAAGTTAGCTTTTACGACCCGGAGTAATTGGTTGTAAAATGATGGCTTTGGAATAGAACCAAACAAGAGCGGAAATATTCCCGTAAAAACTAAAAGGTATACGTAGAGCCATTTGGTTTCAAAAAAGGCTACATGATGGATTGCTTCTACTTGGGTAACAAGGATGTCCGGTTTTATTTCGTTGGTATACCAGACAAGTATGGTCAAGAACAAACCGAAGAATAGTATGATATACTTTAGTTTGTCTCTTGACTCCTTCAGCCAGGAACTCAATGAAGGTGCAGGCATTACTTCCTTTCTCTTTTAAGAAATTTCGAGTTGACGGCCAACAATCCAAAAGACTCACATTCTTCCTTAGTGGTCTTGGCATGATGAGCACCATGAGCTCTCAGCACAGCTCGGGAGTATTTACTATCGAGATGACGAAACCACTTAAAACGCCGATGGATATACACATCGTGGATCAGGAAATAAATGACGCCATATATGGTAATACCGAGACCTATAGGAAACAACCAGGTCATCGAAGTAAAACTACCTGCAATGAGACAGCTTATCCCCGGTGTGGCAAATACAAGAAAGAAGCGATCATTCTTTTCCCACCAGCTTCCGGAGGCATGATCCTTTTTGTGATGGTCTGCATGCCAGTTCCATAAAGGTCCATGCATAAGAAATTTGTGTGCCGACCAGGCTACAAACTCCATCATCATGACGGCACCAAGGCAAAGAGCTATAAAAAGTATTGTGTTCATTTTTCTTAAACGTAAAAGCTGACGTAATATTCAGGATACTAGAGCATATTTAATTTGCTGCGCAGGGAAGACTTGACAAGAAGTACCATTTTTTCTAGCGAATTGACGCGTATTCGTTTCTCCTGGACTTTATGACACGGCGTTTGTTTGATTTTTTTGAACAGACTAAAATAATACACATAGGCGAGGTATACACCAAATCGTGCACTGGAAGGTAATTGAACTATTCCTTTGTACCCTTCCTGGAAGTCACTAAGGATGTCATCTTCAATTTTTGTTTTATCCTCTGCTGTAAACTGGATAAAATCTACCCCAGGGAAATAAACACGTCCTCGTTCTTCAAAATCAGATTTAAGATCCCGTAGGAAATTAATTTTTTGAAAGGCGGCACCAAGTCTTCTCGCTGGTTCTTTCAGGTGATCATATAATGCCCGATCTCCGTTGCAAAAAACATTCAGGCACATCAGGCCAACTACTTCAGCTGAACCATAGATATATTGATCATACCCTTCAGGACTATATGCCTGCTGCGTGAGATCCATTTCCATGCTGTCCAGAAAGGCTGCTATAAGGATTTTATCGATCTGGTAGGCGTATACCACTTCCTGGAAAGCGTTCAGTACAGGATTGAGGCTGATGCGTTCATCAAGGGCATGCCAGGTATCCTCTTTAAATTTATAAAACAACGAAGCCTGAGGATAATCATGAAAAGTATCTACAATTTCGTCAGCAAACCGGACAAACCCATAAATCGCATAGATCGGATCCCGTATGGAAGGATCAAAAGCCTTTATGCCTGCTGAAAAGGAGGTGCTATACCTTTTCGTAATGAGTTGACTGCATTCCCGGCAGGTGGTATTGTAAAGGTCAAGCATACTTTTTCATAATTTCTCTGGACACAATTTGCCCTGATATCAACGCTGGCGGAATGCCGGGACCAGGAACGGTAAGCTGTCCAGTGTAATATAGATTGTCCAATTTACGGCTTTTCATCTTGGGTTTCAGAAAAGCAGTCTGGGTCAGCGTATTGGCCAGTCCGTAAGCATTACCTTTATATGAATGATAATCGGATTTGAAATCATTGATACAAAATGACCGCTTATAGACGATCCTTTCCGCCAACGATTCTCCTGTGATTTCTTTTATACGCTCTAATACCCTGTCGAAGTAATGATTCCGTATTTCTTCAGTGTCTTCGAGATCCGTTGCAACAGGGATTAGAATAAATAAGTTTTCATGCTCTTCGGGAGCAATGCTACTATCCGTCCTGGATGGGGCGCACAAATAGAACAAGGGATCAGTAGGCCATTTTTTATCGGTATAGATTTCGGCACTGTGTTGTTTGAAGTCTGCATCAAAAAAAAGATTGTGATGCAACACATTTGTCAGCCTTCCTTTGATGCCCAGGTAAAAGACCAGACTTGAAGGGGCCATAACACGTGAAGACCAATAAGCTTCATCATACTGCCTGTAAGGAGCATCCAGCACATGTTGTTCCAGGTAGTGATAGTCAGCTCCACCCACGATTACATCAGCTTCAAAGATGTTTCCATTTGTGGTCACCAGGCGCTTTGCTTTTCTACCCTCCACTTCAATCTTTTTAACTTCTGCATTAAATTCAAATTTCACGCCTAGCTCTCTCGCAAGGCTTACCATCGCATCCACGATTTTAATCATGCCGCCATCCGGATACCATGTGCCCAGAACCATGTCGGCATAGTTCATCATACTGTACATAGCCGGCGTCTTTTCGGGTGTGGCACCTAGAAAAAGCACAGGAAATTCAAGTAAGCGGACAAGTCTTGAGTCCTTAAAATTGCCATTGATTTCGCTCGACAGCGATTTGAGAAGTTGGAGTCGCAGACTTGCTTTTAGGATTTTCCAATGAAAATATTCAAGGGGGCTATGTGCAGGTTTGAAAACGAATTCCTGCATACCGGCTTCATATTTATATTGAGCATCAACCAGAAATTTTTTCAGATGGATGCTGCTGCCCGGTTCGTAGGATTCAAAAAGTGAAAAAAGTTCTTCTAGACTGGCCGGTAGGTCCATGACATCATCCTTGCCAAAATAAATCCGGTAGGACGGGTCAAGCCTTTTCAGCGAGTAGTAATCTGAAGTCTTCTTGCCAAAGTGGTTGAAAAATTGTTCAAACACATCCGGCATCCAATACCAGCTGGGGCCCATGTCAAACTTGAAACCTTCCGCCTCAAACTGCCTTGCCCGCCCGCCGGGGGTGGCATTTTTTTCCAATAAGGTTACAGCGCAGCCCTCTTTAGCAAGGCAACAAGCCGCAGATAAACCTGCAAAACCCGACCCGATGACGACAACTTTAGGAGACAAATGACCTGTTTTACTGAATTGTTACTAAACCCTTAAACCCGCTATAGGTTTAAGACTGGGAGTGAAATTTCAATTTTTAATTCAGGATATGCTGGTGCTAAGGTAGCCATATCAACCAATCCGGACCAATAATGTTCATAAACCAGCCGATAAACGACCAACCAGTAAAAGCCTTACGGAGCCTCAATGATTAATTTTGTTGTAATAGTTTGATTTCCTGCAGATAGAATATTGAAATAATAGACTCCGGAAGGGGGTACCACTTTTAGATGTATTGTACTGAGTTGCTGATCAAGCTTTCCGTTTTCTAATTGGCGACC
The DNA here is from genome assembly GCA_038203965.1 of Chitinophagales bacterium. Taxonomy (GTDB): domain Bacteria; phylum Bacteroidota; class Bacteroidia; order Chitinophagales; family Saprospiraceae; genus Opimibacter. The sequence continues at coordinate 28,264 of JBBRDL010000018.1, forward strand.
CCAGACATCCACAAGCGTCCATTGAACCGGAAGGGATATTTTATGGGATAAACGGATATCCAAAGTTCCATCAGAAGGTATAGGGGATATAAGGATTTGGTCCTCCACTACATCGGGTATGGCACTGAAGATAAACGCATAGCATGCCGTGTCAATACACCCGTTGGCAAATGTTACTGCTGAACAATAACAACCTGTGGATGGTGGACTAAAACAAGGTGCGTTTGAAAGCGTTTCTTCTGAATTGCAATCAAACCAGCGGTAGCCGGGCATTCCCTGGAGTTTGCTGCAAAGGGTGTCTACAACTTAAACAATCGCTGCCTGCGGGCCCTGTGTCAAAACTTCGATTTGCGTACAAACCTCGGTATCAGTTGTGTCGCATCCACTATATGCCCTCGCACAGATCTCATAGGTGCCTGAATCTATACCACAAGGTATGTCAATAGTGATGTTGGGTAGAGTCGATGTAATTGTATCACCAGACCATCCCAGTACCCAATAAAATCCGAGAGCATCCTCTATTGAATTTGATAGCCCCAGTGCAATACTCTCCCCACCTTGCAGGACTGTAGGGGGATTAGCGGTAAGTGACATAAGGTCTCCAGTTATGGGTGGATTGAATACTCCAATTATGCTTTCAATCATGTAAGAGCATTGAGAGCCTGCACCACCATCAATAAGCAGCCAGAACATTTGACCAGGATCACCTCCGGCAGTTAATCTAAAACTGGTGCCTGATGGTGCTCCAGAATGACAATCGTATACATCATTCACCTCCCATGGGCAAGCTCCGATTATTGCAGCCTGTAATAAATATTGACCACCCGAACATGAACCAACAGCGATTTCTATTTCGATCAATCCAGAATCAGTTATAATTTTGTAAAACTGTGGATTATGCACAGCTGTATTTGGGCCGCAAAAGCCAGGCCACGCCTCGGAACTTTCAGTTGTAGTTTCATAGCACAAGTTTTGCAGACAAATCAATGGTGCATTTTCACATCATACTGTGGGAGGCAAGGCAGGTGCAGCACATTGACCGGCTATCCTGATTGGAATGAAATTTAAAATGAATAAAATGCAAAATGCTGCAGTGCGTATGAACTTGGTTTTTTTGGTAGCATTCATGAGATCAGGGTTGTATTTAGGGAATTAAATGAGATGAAGACAACATGACAGCCACAATCGCTGCCAGCGCCGGGATAGTCTGCACAAATAATATTTTTTTATCCGCCGTCGCTGCCCCATATATTCCTGCTACAGCGACGCACCCTAGAAAGAAATACCGAATATTCGTTTGCCATGCAGGATCTATAATGAAGAAAGTCCAAATCAATCCGGCAGCCAGAAATCCATTATAAAGTCCCTGATTGGCCGCAAGGGCTTGCGTAGGTTCGAAAAGATGTTGAGGAAAGGAGTTAAAAACTTTCTTCCCTCTCGTCGTCCAGGCAAACATTTCAAGCCAGAGGATGTAGATATGAATGAGCGCAACAAGAGCTGTAAGTATGTGGCTGATAAGTAACATCATGATTGGTTTGCAGCATGTCTAATGTCCAGTAAGATAAAAAAAATCGTGCTCTCACCAGAAGATAAAAGCCGTCTGGTAGATCAGATGGCCTTAACCTTTAACTTTTCCCTGGATATTAACTATTGGCTATTGAATCAAAGCAAGTTCTATCACCTGACAATTCCTTCTAAGTTCAAAAATTCCTTGTTGGTTATTCCTTGTTTATCTATCCTTGTGTCGGTGGTATTTACGCTGATACAATGTTTTTAACAGGTTTGATAGACCTCAGGTACTTCCAAAGGGTAGAAAGGTCTTCATCATTGATGGCCGCATAGTTTTGCCATGGCATAGGAGGCATGATCATACGACCTCCATCGAGTCCTTTAAATTTTCCTTCCCGTTTAGCTTTCCTGAAATGATCAAAAGTCCAGATGCCTAGGCCTGTTTCATCCGGTGTCAGGTTGGCCGAGAATGATGTGCCCCAAGGGCCCACTGTCGCTGTCTGGCTTAGATTAAAGAGCACCCATTGTCCGGATCCAATCATTTTTTTGTCAGTCACAGCAGGCAAAGGCTCGTCAGCGGGATGCCCTGACAACAGCCGGCCCATATCCAGGGATGGACCTTTGTCTGTCATGATTTTTGGTGTGTGACAGTCGTTGCATCCCATGATGTGGGACAGGTACTCACCGCGCTTGATAGAATCCTCTTTGGTCATGGGCGGTAGCATGGCAGTATCGCCTGTTGCAGTCATATCGGCGGTCTGTGGCTTACAACTGATGATATAAGCCCCTATCATGAAAAGACAGATAAAAAAGAAAACATTCTTCATTGATCGATTAATTAGTTGGTTAATAAATGGTGTGTTGAAATATGGATTACCCTTTTTAATTGACATCCTCCTCATAGGAATGTCTGCTTCGTTTTGGCTGATGCAAAGTTAATTACAGTAAAAAAAGGTTTCATCCCGGAGGAAACGAAATGCTAAAATTTCAATTTGAAATGTTGCAAATGTTACTTGAAGTGCAGCTAGTGGCCTCTTAAAAAAGACAGCAATACAAAGGCATGTTTAATCTTCGCTAGTCTCCGCTTCGGGGAGTATGCCGGTTTCTTCTTCCTCCAGATCTGCAGTCAGCATGGATGTAGGAAGTTGCTTTGTGGATTTGACACCTAGTTTCTTTAATTTCTGAACCCTGGAGATTAGGTTACCCTTTCCATCCTTTAGTTGGCTGATAGCCTGATGGTAGGAGTCTTGCGAACGCGATAAATGTTTGCCAATGTCTTCGATGGTAGATACGAAACCTACAAATTTGTCATACAACCGGGCTCCTTCGGTGGCAATCTCCACAGCATTTTTACTTTGCAATTCTCTCTTCCACAGATCGGCTACAATCTTCAGGACGGCTATCAGATTAGTCGGACTGATCAACAGTATTCGCCTTGTATAAGCGTATGCCCAGAGATCCGGGTCGGATTGTACGGCAAGGATATAGGCAGGTTCGACAGGAATAAACATGATCACGAAGTCAAGGGAAGAAGTAAGCTCCTCATACTTCTTCGCGCTCAGCTGGTCGATGTGCAGATTGATAGCCTGGAGATGGTTGGCAATAAAAATGTCCTGTTGCTCTTTAGAATCAGCCTCTGAGTAGCGTAGATATGCGTTGAGCGATACTTTGGAGTCGATGATGATGTTTCGGTCATCCGGCAGTCTGACGATGATATCGGGACGTTGATTGACGCCTTCCTCATCTTTGCGGTTTTCCTGAACAAAATATTCCCTGTTTTTTTCAAGACCTGACAATTCAAGGATTCGTTCGAGAATGGTTTCGCCCCAATCACCTTGTTTTTTAGCCTGGCCTTTTAACGCAGAGGCAAGATTGTTGGCTTCCTGGCTGATCTTCTGGGTGTTTTCGATCAGGTCTTTTACTTTTTCTTCCAGCGAAAAACGCTGTTTGGATTCTTTATCATAGGTCTCTTCAACTTTCTTTTTAAAGGTGTCTATGTTTTCATTCAGCGGTTTAAGGAGAGCCTCAATATTTTGTTTATTGGCTTCGGTAAACTTGCCTGATTTCTCTTCAAAGATTTGTTGAGCTAGTTTTTCAAACTGGAGATGAGCAGTTTTTTGCATTGACAAGACGTCATCTTTTTGCGTATTGAGCTTGTCCAGTAAGGCAGCGTTATTTGCAGTGTATTCAGCCAACTTTTGTTTGGTGGAGTTTATCTCCGCTTGCTGAGTTCTATTGGTCTCCATCTGTTCAGTTAAACTCGAAGACAATTCCTTCAATCGTTGGCCACTCATATTAAGTGTTGCGTCAAGGGTAGCAGTCCGGGATAGGAGGGATGACAGTTCCGATTCTTTTAATTCAGCTTTTTGACGGAACGATATCGCCAGTTCTTGCTGGGCGTGGAAGCGGTCTTCTGTAAGTTTTAGAGTGGATGTAGTGTCGTTGAGCTTGGAGGAAAGCGTTTCATAGTCCTGTTTGGGCACTGAATTGCTTTTATGCAGGAGGTAAAACAATACATAAGCCATTACGAGGCCAGTTCCTGCTCCGATGAAGAGGGTGGTTAAATCCATAGGACGAATTTCGACATTTTAGCTGAAGTATAAGAAATGCTTGTTGGTCAGTTCAGCTATTGGGCAGGCAATTCAGTACGAGTTCCTGGCATGTCCTATATTGGGTGCCAATCTCCCGGGAGATTTTAATTTAAGCACTTATGTCAGACGCATCCAATCCATACAAGCCTGCTTTGGAAAAGGCTTTTTCCCTCGGTAATGAATTCCTTGAGGGGCTTGATATGAATCCAGTAGAAGCCCGCGCCTCATATGAAGAACTAAAATCGGTTTGGGACTGGGACCTTCCGGAAGAAGGGATGGCCGCCGATGAAGTAATTGAAAAGCTCAATCAGTCCGCCCTGCCCGGCTTGAATCTCAATCAATCCGGACGCTTCTTCGCCTGGGTGATCGGAGGCTCACATCCATCCGCTATAGCAGCAGATTGGTTGACATCGGTGTGGGATCAAAACGCCGGACTGTATGCTTGTACACCATCAAGCAGTATCGTTGAAGAGATTGCAGGCGTCTGGTTAAAACAATTACTCCATTTGCCGGAACATGCTTCATTTGCTTTTGTGACCGGATGTCAGATGGCCAATTTTACTTGCCTGAACGTGGCCAGAAATCATCTCTTTCAACAAGCAGGTTGGGATATAGACAAAGAAGGTTTTTGCGGAGCTCCTCGCATCAGGATCATTGTTGGTGATCAGAAGCACAATACAATCACTCGGGCATTGAGAATGTTAGGCTTTGGAAGTAACGCAGTGATTGAAATTCCTTCATATGCGGATGGAACGATTCAGGCAGCACTGGTTCAAGAGGAATTTGAACGTGATTCATCCACACCGACCATGGTGATTCTTCAGGCAGGGGAAATACATACCGGAGCATTTGATGATTTTGAATCCATTATTCCGCTGGCGCACCAACACAATGCATGGGTGCATATCGATGGAGCTTTTGGACTTTGGGCATCGGCAAGTCCTTCCTATGCCCACTTAATGAAAGGAGGTGACCAGGCAGACTCATGGGCTACGGATGGTCACAAATGGCTCAACGTGCCCTATGATAGCGGTTATGCTTTTATCGCTCATCCCGCAGCCCATTTTAAGGCATTCACAAGTCAGGCGGGATATCTCAAAGAAGATGGCAAAGCAAGAGATCAATATAACTGGACACCTGAACTGTCACGCAGAGCAAGAGGATATGCAACATATGCCGTCATCAAAGAACTTGGTGTATCCGGCATTGAAAAACTGGTAAATCGCTTGTGCCAACATGCAACCTCCATTGTCTACGGCGCAAGTCAATTGCCTAATACTGAAGTGTTGGCTTATCCAATCATCAACCAGGGACTTCTGCGATTTAAAAATCCTGATGGAGGAGATGATGAATCAAAGCATGACCTCTTCACAGAACAAGTCATCGCATCGATCAACGCATCAGGCGAAGCCTTCTTTCAACCCTCAACCTTTAAAGGGAAGCGTTGCATGCGTGTCTCCGTCAGCGGATGGCGCACCAACGAAGACGATGTCAGGCGAGCCGTTTCAGCAATAGGTGAAGCAATAGAAAGAGTGTTAATGGGTAATGGTTAATGTGAGTTGTGAGTTGTGAATTGTGAGACGTGAGACGTGAGACGAGAGCCAGAAAAGAGGGCGTAATACGAGAGGGCGAGACATGAGGTCGAGACGTGAGGCGAGAAGCGTAAGACACTAGACCATAGTAATAAAAAAGTTAAGTTAAGCGTAAGTTCACTTACGCTTGTGCGTTGGCAAGTTTTAACTTGCTAATCTCTATTTATCTTTCATCGGTTTGTATTAAATTGTAACCGTTGTAAAAACAAAAATTCTCCACCCATGCGCCAACGTCTCTCAGCATGTTCATAACTCATACTTCGACTCCGCTCAGGACATCGCTTTTCACTTTTCATTCTTCGCTTTTCAAAATCCGGCGGCTGCAAGACGCCGCTACAAGTTTTCACTCTTTATACTCCGACTCCGCTCAGCACATCGTTTTTGATTTTTGATTTTTGATTTTTAGTTTTCACTCCTTCACACTCAAAATAAACCCCACTTTAAACACATTTTCAATGGTGATCCTCGGATCTTTTTGTAATAATTTTCTGATCCTGGAGATGAAGACATCAAAACTCCTTCCTAAGAAGTAATCCTTTTTACCGTATATTTTTTCTACAGCTTCGTCGCGCCTGAGGATATTATTTTGATGCATACACAAAAGGCGAAGAACTTCATTTTCTTTTTCCGTCATCCGCCAGATCTCACTGTTCCACGACAACTCCTGCCGTGAATAATCGAATTCATAGTCCCCGATCGAAAACCGCAGTGATCCGCCAGAGGTATCGGCATGAGCTACTTCGTTTCTTCGCATCATGACATGTATGCGGCAGAGTAATTCGTCTTTATCAAAAGGCTTACGGATGTAATCTTCAGCGCCAAGGGAAAAACCATGAAGCATATCTTCCTTCAACGACCTGGCCGTTAGAAATAGGAATTTTACTTGATCATCCGATTCCTTTAATCGTTTGGCCAATGCAAACCCATCCATCCCGGGCATCATGACATCAAGGATACATAAGTCATATTGTCCAGGAATATATGCCTGCAGGCCTGATGCTCCATCACTGCAGTGCTTAACCTCAAAACCCTCTTCCTGAAGGATAGTGGTCAGAAGGAATCCCATACTCACGTCATCTTCGACCAGCAAAATTTTGGCTTCCGGGTACATAATGAATTAGCAATATTTAGGTAGAAAAACATTGAAACGACTTCCCTGACTTACATCACAATCTAATTGAATAAATCCTTTGTGCAACTCTACAATTCGTTTTACATAAGCGAGCCCAAGCCCAAAACCTTTTTGTTCATCATGCTGTCCATCGTGGATACGCTGAAATTTTTCAAAAATCATTCTGCTTTTTGATGCAGGTATTCCGATTCCATTGTCCTGGAAAGAAAGGAGAATGCCATCTTTTTCTTCTTGGGCGGAGATATGAATTTCGGGCGCCTGTTCTGAATATTTTAAAGCATTCTCAATCAGGTTGCGGAACACATTCATCAGATGCTGCTTATCACCTAAGATTTCATAGGTATCCGGTATGTCATGGAAGGAAACATTGGCTTTTTTTTCTTCTATCCGCATTTGCATTTCCTCCATCACAGTCGAAAGGAGTGACCGTATCTTCAACGGTTCATTTTTTAAGGCATAGTCCCCATTATCTATCCGGGCCAGATGGAGCACTCGTTCGACCTGTTGGATCAATCGGGTATTTTCTTTGGTGATGATATCTACAAATTTTGCATTTCCCGGATTGGAAGGGTCTTTAGACAACAAACTCGTAGCGAGTTGAATATTGGTCAGTGGTGTACGGAATTCATGGGCCATGTTATTGTAGATATCAGCATTGGTGCGGAGTAATCGCTTTTGTTTCATCAGCCACCAATTAGCCAGCCACAGCACGATAGCTGTAAATAAAAGGATCAGCATGGAAGCAAAAATCATGTATTTGAATTTGCTGAGCATAAATTTTTCCTTTTCCGGAAAGGCCAGCGTGACAAATGATACCTGCTGGTCGACATGCGGGGGGATAGTGACTACACACATCTGCTCACCTGCTTTGTCACCAGCAGCCGGGGCGCAAGTTGACTGGCTGATCTGATAGTTTAAATCAATGTTATAAAAATCTAGTGTTCTTCTCAGCCCTGCCTGGAATGCTTCATTGCCTAAGAGATCAGGTGTCATGGCAACTGGACTATCGACAGTTGCGGTAGCTTGCTCTCCACCACACATCAACGCGCAATCCACATTGGCACAGGACACACCACCACCATATTCTTCCAGCGTAGTACATAAGGCCATGGAAGCCCGTTGGTTGAAGATTTCTTCAGACAAACTTCTCGAATGGGCGATCCACTTATATTGAAAAATAACCAGTCCAACCATCGCCAGCGTAGAGGCGACAAGCAGTATGGTGACATGGTTAGTTTTATTCACAGTGCAAAGTAACTCCTCCCGAGGCTAATCCAGCCCCGCATAACACCTTTTTAACAAGTGGGTAACAGGTCTGTGACAAGTCAAGGCGAGTGGTTGGAATAGTTTTGTCCTGTCAATTTATTTATTTTCATTCACTAAATGATCTCTTATGAAAAGTGTATTTATGATTTTGTTTTTATTGGGTGGCCTTGCCATTTCCAATGCCGATGCCCAGTCATGTAAGCCATGTCCTCCTGGCTGTACTGTTGCTCCTTGCAAGCCCGGAACAAGTGCAGATGCAACTCAAACCTTGCTTCCTGGTGCAGCAGCGCTGGCTGCTTGTACACCTGAGCAAATGGCTTCCTGTACCCCTGAACAGATTGCCGCTTGCACTGGCAAAAAGATGTCAAAGAAAGAAGCCAAACAGTGCGAAGCAGCTTGCCAAGCTAAAGTTGCAGCAACTCCAACAGGACAGGCCGTTTTAGCGGGTCAACCTGCAACTGTTTCTACGAAACCGGTCGCAGCACCAAATAATTCAAAACAATAATCTGGAAAGATTAATCTAGCTTTTAAAGGTGGCTTGGAATTGAGGAATTCCAGCCACCTTTTTTATTTTTCTATTACAATGGTAGACGGCAGGTAAATTTGTGCAGCTGTGGATTTACCATCAAGTGTATTTTGAACAAAGAGCAGAAGGATAATTAAAATAGCACTAAGCAGGAAGAAGGTGGTTTAGTTTTTTTCAGGACACTTTTTGCAGCGTTTCTTTCCTTTCTCTTTGTATTTTTTACAACACTTTTTCTTACACCAGAGAGGTGTGTCAGACTGCCATGCCATGAATAGAGTAGAAGATTCAACGATAGGTAGCTGAAAAAATACGGAACTGGTATTTGGATATTTTTCAGTTGATAACATAGCAAATCTCCAATTTGATTCAATTATTTATTGCCTAATATTTACCTTGGATTTCCAGTCAAAGGTACTGTGTTTTAAGATGACAGGCACTCATTTTGTAGCCAGGTAGATAGTATAGCAGGAGGTGATAATAATAAATACGCCGACAATGAACATAAGCGATCGAGGCCGGATAAATTTGATGAGATAAGGACCAAGTGGTGCTGCCAGGACGCCACCAAAAATAAGCCCCATTATTATTTTCCAGCCTGCCATGCCAAGGAAGAAAATAAAAACACCTGTACTGAAGAATGCCACAAAAAACTCAGCGGTATTTACTGTGCCGATTGTCATTTGAGGTGTCTTTCCTCTGTGAATGATATTGGAGGTTACCACAGGCCCCCATCCACCACCGCCTATGGCATCCAACAAACCACCAAAAAAACCTAGCGGGGCCACTTGTTTGATTTCATCTTTGAATAAGGGCTCTCGTATACTTTTTATTAAAATCAGGATGCCAAGGATAAGTAAATAACCTGCAATGAATGGTTTTACAACATTGCCATCCAGCACTTTCGATAATAGAAAAGCACCAATCATCGCACCGATGATCCCCGGAATGGCCAACCTGAGAAATAATCTTTTATCGACATTCTTAAAATAGATATGGGACAATCCCGAGACACCGGTGGTAAATACTTCAGCGGTATGCACACTGGCAGAAGCTACTGCAGGGCTGATGCCGAGTTGCAGAAGAATGGTAGAACAACTCACGCCGTAGGCCATCCCCAGTGTGCCATCAATCAATTGAGCTAAAAATCCGGCCAGACAGAAAAGCAGAAATTCCTGGTCAAAAGAAAAGGTCTCTTGCTGATTCGAATGGTAAAATTCCCATACCAGCCATCCAATAAAGGCCAGCTTGAGCGCCAGAATGACAAAAGTGATATGTCTGAATTTGAATCTTTCCACTGACGCAAAGATGCTCTATGGCGACTATACCTTGGCATGGTCTTCGTAAAATATCTCAAATATGGATGTTGAATGTATCAGGGATAGGAAAATCCCCTATTGGTCATGCTTGACTTAGTGAACCGGTATTTACTTTAATAACTGCCCATTGAGATCGGTGCTCAGCACCTCACTCATATAATCGAAAAAAGGACGCATGGCTTCAAACGTGCGTAACACTTCTTTTGGGAAAACAGGGTCTGCAACTTCTTTATCCGAGAATTTTCGCATGACTGTATATTGTTTTTTACGGATCAGATCAATGGCAGGATGGTTTCTGTCGAAGCCCGAAGGAGCGGTTTTTAATTCGTCACCCTCCAATTGGCCAAAATAAGTGAGAAAAGTTTTAGCCTTTATAATCTTTCGAATGGGTTTATCATCATACGCAAACTCATCCCGGATCCGTTTCAGATCCTCTGGATTTGGCTCCCAGAAGCCTCCGCCCACAAAGCTTCCTCCAGGTTCAATGTGCATGTAGTAGCCTCCTCTTAACTGTGCTGTACCCCTTTTAAAGTGGACACCAAAATGGTTTTTATAAGGCGTCTTATCTTTTGCAAACCGCACATCTTTGTAGATCCTGAACACCTTAGCCTCTTCAATCAAATCCTTTTTGCCAAGGTCCTTTTTGACCTGTTCCGAAATTTCTTTTATATTCTGAAGCGCCCCCTCATACTGCCCTTTATGCGACAAAAACCATTCACGATTATTGTTTTTCATCAAATCTTTTAAAAACTTGATCGTTCCACTCTCAATACCCATAGATTATTTTTTTTATAGTCCCTGCTCCCTGCTCTCCCGCTTTTCGGCTACACAGCGAGCGGGATCTACGCTGCGCTTCGACCTGTTCCTTCTTCCTTCGATGTTCCCTGTTCCCTGCTCCCTGCTCCCTGTTCCCTGCTCCACGCCCCCTGCTCCTTGCTCCTTGCTCCTTGCTCCTTACTCCCTGCTCCCTGCTCCTTGCACTCCGCTCCCTGCTCCCCGCTCCCTGCTCCCTGCTCCTCGCTCCTCGCTCCTTGCTCCTTGCTCCCTGCTC